>CAZLJG010000064.1:0-13676 GCA_964559545.1 uncultured Solibacteraceae bacterium
CGCCTGTTCCAACGTCTCGCGCAGGTCGTAAAGCGCCAATCGGCTGTTGCGCGCGGCGAGCTGCTGGTGCACCGCACCCCGCACGCCTGCCCAGCGCGCACGTTCGTCGGGGGAGGACGCGGCCCGTTCCCGAACCCGGATGGCCTCCACCGCCTTCTTCAACGTCATCAACGTCGCACGCTCCCCATCGTCGCGCACGACGGCACCGACGACGTCCGGGTCGCCCGGCAGACCCTGGGCGACCAGAGTGTCCAAGGACTCCACGGCTCCGGCCTGGCGACGGGTGACGCGGGCCACGACCCGGGAGGCCGGGTCCTTCGCCAGCGCCTCATACAGCGGCTTCAGCAGGCGCTCCGGCTGGCCCTCGAGCGCGGTCAACGCGGAGAGGCGGCGGGTCGCGGCGGTTTCGGCGTCCACCACGATGGAGGCAAGGCGTTCGAAGGCCCGCGTGGAGCGGGCATCCTTGCCGGCGGCGACACGGCCCAGCAGGTCGATCGCAGCGACCGCCAGCGCGTCCGGTCCCGGCTCGGTCGCCACGGTGTGTGCCAATGACGTGGCCCGCGGATCACCGATCGAGTCGAGCGCTTCGAGCGCGACCACCCTGACGGCGGTGTCACGGGCGCTGTCCGAGGCGACGGCCAGAAGGGCGGTGGTCGCCCTGGAGCCGATGACCGCGAGACGCGCGCCGGCCAGGTCACGGCGCAGCGGATCGCCGGAGGTCAACTCGTCGATCAGGCGGGTAATGTCGGCGGCGGCGGACTTGGTGATGGCCATGAAAAAAGGGCCGGGACGCGTGTGCGCCCCGGCCCTCAGAATGTCGGCTCGGCTGCGGATTTACTGCAGACGGACCGTGAGCGCGGCGCGGCGGTTCATGCGGCGCGTCTCTTCGCGGGAGTTGTCAAACTTCGGCCGCTCTTCGCCATAGCTGACGACGGTCAGGCGGTCCGGATTGATCCCGCGCGAGTTCAGATATTCGCGGACGGCGGTGGCGCGACGTTCGCCGAGCGCCAGGTTGTATTCCGCCGTGCCGATGTTGCACGTGTGGCCTTCAATCTGGAGGCGCAGCGTCGAGTTCGCCTGCATCGCGGTGACGGCTTCATCCAGCACCCGCAGCGCGTCGTCGCGCAGGGTGTACCGGTCGAATTCAAAGTGGACGTCTTCGAAGACGAATTCCTTGACCGTCGGCTGCACGACCTGGATGTTCACCGAGGCGGTGGCGCTCGCGCCGCGGCTGTCGGTGACCGTCACAGTCACGGGCACGGTGCCCGGCGTGTTCGGCGCGGTCCACGGCGTCTGGCGGTTGGTCGCGCTCGTGAACGAGCCGGTGTTGGCCGACCAGCGGTAGGTGAGCGGGTCGCCATCCGGGTCCTGCGCATCGGCCGTCACGGTCGAGACGCGTCCGATTTCCACGGTGCACGGGTCACATGCCGCGCGCACGGTGGGCGGACGGTTCGCCGGTGGTGGTGGCGGCGGTGGGGGCGGTGGCGGTGGAGGCGGCGGGGGCGGCGGCGCGACGAACTTGCGCGCGCCCGGGTGATAACCGAGACGCACCTGGAGGCCGGCGCGGTCGCCGAAGCCGCTGCCAAAAACCGGGCATGTGCCTGACGCGCAGAAAAACGCGTCCGCACGTTTGTCGAGGGTGCCGGACCAGTTCAGTCCGCCGCCGATAAAGAACCCGTTGTCGGCCTGGTACGTCAGGCCGAGCGCGGCGTAGATTGGGCTACCCACCTGCGTGGACGTCGGCGCGATCGACCCATCGATCCCGCGGAAGTTTGCCGGCCCCGTGATCTCGCTGTCGAGATACTTTTCGCCGTGCAGTTCAGCCGTGATGCGAATCGGCGAGCCGGTCGGGAACGCCATGCCGGCGCCCCAGCGAATGCCGTTCGTCAGGTTGAAACCATCGGGATCGCCGCGGACGATCACGCCGCCGAAGCCGGAGACTTCCACCAGACGCAGGTTCTTCGAGAGAATCGCGTCCGCCCAGAAATCCGTCTTGCCCGTGGAGGCGCCGAGCGCGTCGTCGCCCGTGGCGATCTTCACGCCGCCGCGCAGTGCGAAGGCCGCAGACTTCTGGTCCGCTTCCGAGAGCAGGTTGATCTTCGCGCCGATGCGGAGGTCGCCGGGGCGATTGCCGATCCAGCCCTGCGTCACGAGCGGGTATTCGTTGACGATGCCGCCGCTGGCGCCCGACGTCGCGGTGGAGGAGGTGAAGAAGATTGGCCGCGAGTCGCGGTCAATGCGGGTGATAACCTCGAAACTGCCGAACAACTCGACCCGGTTGCCCAGCCCCACGGCGAACGTGGCCGGGAAGTTCGTCGCGTCGGTGAACCCCTGACCGAAGTCCGCATTCTTCCTGAAGAGGCTGACAGACCACTTCCGGTTGCCCAGAATTTCAGCTGTCGGCACAAACCAGAAGCCGGTATCGCCGGTGACGGTTGTAGTGGCCGGTCGCGTTTCGGTCTGCGGCGGTTCCGCCGTCTGGCCAAAGGCCGGCATTGCGCTGACGAGCAGCGCGCACAGGACACTCGCCCCAAAGAGTCGTTTCATGCTTCCAATGGTACACCTGAAACCGTCCAAGTCAATGATTTCAGGCCGGTTCCGGGTTGTAAGGGGATACCCTGCGGTATACTGGCGGCGACGAATTTTCCCCCGGAGAAGGTGCCATATGTTTCCCTCGCTCGGCATGGGCGAACTGTTGATCATCGGTGTTGTGGCGCTCATCGTGTTTGGGCCGCGCAAGTTGCCGGAGCTTGGCCGTTCGCTGGGTAAGACGCTGCAGGAGTTCCGACGCGCGTCGAATGAACTGAAGCACACACTCGACGAAGAGATTTCCACTGAAGAGCGAAACGCGGAGCGCGCGAAGCAGGCGGCTGCCGCTCTGCCGGCGCCCGTTGAGCCGGCGGCTCCATCGGACACCGACCCCGCCGCGATCGAGTCGCCGGCCGCACCCGAGACCATCGCCCGCGGGCAGCACTGATCCGTGTCTGAGCAGGACGACGACCTCGCGCCGGATACACCCGGCCGCATGAGTTTTCTCGATCACCTCGACGAACTGCGTCGGCGGATTGTGTATGCCGTGTACTCGATTCTCGCGGCGTTGGTGATTGCGTTCATCTTCATTCAGGACATTCTCAAGTTCGTGACCGAGGCGATGATCGCGGCGACGCCCTCCGGCAAGTTGCTCGGCACCGGCTCGCTCGACCCGATCATGGTGATCTTCAAACCGGGCTTGCTGGTGGCGATCATCATCGCGTCCCCGCTCATCCTGCTGCAGGTCTGGTATTTCATCGCGCCGGGGTTGTACGCGAAGGAGAAGCGGCTCGCGATTCCGTTTGTCCTGTCCGCCACGTTGCTGTTTCTGACCGGCGCGTGGTTTGGGCACGACCTGGCATTTCCGGTGACCTGGAGCATGATGGCCGCCATCGTGCCCGGGTTCATGGATTGGATGCCGACCTGGAACGATGCCTTCGGTCTCTATCTGCGCATCGTGCTGGGACTCGGCATCATCTTCCAGATGCCGGTGGTGGTGTTCGTCCTCGCGCGATTTGGGCTGGTCACGCCGAAGTTCCTGATCAAGAACATCAAATACGCCGTGCTCGTGATTTTTGTCGTGGCGGCAGTGGCCAGTCCCGGCCAGGATCCGGCCAGCCAGCTTCTCTTTGCCGCTCCGATGATGGTGCTTTACATCATCAGCATCGGCGTGGCCTGGGTCTTCCAGAAGAAGAAGCCGATCGAAACCGAGTAGAGCTAACATCTGACTATGCGCAATTCAAGCGTCCCGGTCGCAGCCGTTGTCGTCGTGGTCGCCGCCCTTGCCGGCGGGATGCTCGGTCATCGCGTGGGAGCGTCCCCCAGCCAGACCACCGATTGGAGCCGCTTGTTTGCGGTCGCGCTCGCGACGGTCGAGAAGGAATACGTCGAGGAGCTCGATACGGAGGATCTGGTCTACGGCGCCGTTGACGGCATGTTGCGCACGTTGGACCCGCACTCGAGTTTTTTTGATCCGCGCCAGTATGCCCAGCTGCGCGAACGCCAGGAAGGCACGTACTACGGCCTCGGTCTGAGCATCGTGGTCGTCAACGGCGACATCACCGTCACCAATCTGTTTGAAGGATCGCCGGCGTATCGGTCGGGCATCCGCCGCGGCGACGTCATCGCGGTCATCAAGGGCGAGTCGGCGAAGGGCTGGACGTCCGACCAGGCCGTCAAGGAACTGCGCGGACCGAAGGGCACGTCGGTCAGCATCTCGATTCGTCGTGCAGGCGTTGAAGCGCTCATCCCGCTTGAGGTCGATCGCGACGAGATCAACATCACGACCGTGCGCACGGCGTTCATGATCGCGCCCGGCACGGGCTATATCCGCCTGCAGGATTTCTCGGAGACGACCGACCGCGAAGTGGGCGAGGCGCTCAAGAAGTTGCGCGCCGAAGGGCTGGAGCGGCTGGTGCTCGACCTGCGCGACAATCCCGGTGGTCCGCTCGATCAGGCAATCGCCGTCTCAAACCGTTTCCTGAAGCGCGGGCAGATGATCGTCTACACGCGTGGACGTGTGCCAAACGCGGACGAGGACTATCCGGCACTCGAAGAGGGCGACACCAAAACGCCGTTGATCGTACTGGTGAATCGGGCGTCCGCGAGCGCGTCCGAAATCGTGGCCGGCGCAGTGCAGGATCACGACCGCGGCCTCGTTGTTGGTGAAGCGACATTCGGCAAGGCGCTGGTCCAGTCGGTGTATCGCATCAACAACGGCGCGGGGCTGGCGCTCACCACGGGCCGGTACTACACGCCGAGTGGACGGATGATTCAGCGGCCGTGGGACGGCACGTTCGACGAGTACCTGACGTACGCACAGCGCGATCAACAGGCCACGCGCGAACACTCCGCCGACCAGCTGAAGTACACCGACAGCGGTCGCAAGGTGTACAGCGGCGGCGGGATCGAGCCCGATCATTTTCTGGCGGGTCCGGTGGAAGGATTCAACCCGACGCGGTTCTCGCGCTCGCTGCTGACGCGCGGATATTTCGTGGGTTTCGCCGAGCGGTTCACGGCGGAAGGCGACAAACGCCCGGCGTCGGCCTCGGCCGCCAGTCATCGTGTGGCGCGCGGGTGGATGGTCACCGACGCGATGCTCAAGGAATTTGCGGCGTATCTCGCCGACCAGCGCGTGCGCGTGGATGAGGCGGCCCTGGCGGCCGACGCCACGTTCCTGCGCGCCATGATCAAATACGAGGTCGATCTCGACCTCTTCGGCGTGGACGAAGCCCGCCGCCATCTCACGCGGGTCGATCCGCAGGCGCAGTTCGCCCTGCAGTTCTTCCAGCAGGCACAGCAACTGCTCACGCCGGCCCGCAAGCCTGACTGATATACATGCGACTTTCGAGACTGCACATCAACGGATTCAAGAGTTTTCCCGATCGCGCCGAGTTGTCCTTTGACGACGGCGTGACGGCCATCGTCGGACCCAACGGCTGCGGCAAGAGCAACGTGGTGGACGCCATCACCTGGGTGCTGGGTGAGCAGAGCGCGAAGAGCCTGCGCGGCGAGCGGATGGAAGACATCATCTTCAACGGCAGCGATGCGCGGAAGCCGACGCAGTCGGCGGAAGTGCGCCTGCGCCTCGCGAACGTGGCCCAGGTCGGGATGACCGTGCCGGTTGAACCGGGGCTGGAGATCGTGGATCTCGACCCGGCCGCGCCTCCGGCGCAGGGCGAGAATGGCCAGCTGCCGTTGGTCACCCGCGACGTGGAGATTGGCCGGCGGCTGTATCGATCGGGTGAGAGCGAATACCTGATTGACGGCGAAGTCTGCCGGCTGCGGGATGTGCACGACCTGCTGATGGACTCCGGTCTCGGCGTCAAGGCGTACGCCGTGATCGAACAGGGCAAGATCGGCCAGATCCTGTCGTCGCGACCTGCGGAGCGTCGATCGCTGATCGAAGAAGCCGCGGGCGTCACGAAGTACAAGGCGCGTCGCCGGTCCGCGGAGCTGAAGCTCGAAGCGGCGCAGCAGAACCTGACGCGCGTAGACGACATCATTTTCGAAGTTGAAAAGCAGCGTGGCGCCCTGAAGCGTCAGGCCGCCAAGGCCCGGCGTTACAAGCGCCTGCGCGAGGAATTGCGGCGCTGGGAGCAGGTGCAGTTTGCGAAGCGGCATGAGTCGCTCGCGCGAGACATCGCGTCAGCCGACGCCAAGCTCGAAGAAGCCCGCGTGCGCGAAGCCGCTGCGGCCGCGCATGTGGCCGAGTTGGAGACGGCACTCGAAACACTGCGGATCCAGTTGACGGAAGCGGAGAAGTCCGCGACGGAGACGCGCGAACAGGCGCATCAACGCGAACTCGGCATCGGACGGTATCAGCAGCAGATCGCGTTTGACCGTCAGCAGATCCAGGAACTGGGCCAGCGCCTCGAACAGGTGTCGGCCGAAGCCACCGAACTCGACGCCCGCCTGGCGCCCGCGCGTGAAGCCATTGCGGCGCAGCGCGAGGCCATCGCCAAAGCGACTGCCACGCTGACTGAGGCGCAAGGCCGCGTCGCCGCGTGTGAAGAGGACTACCAGCGCGCCCAGACCGCCGTGCAGGGCGTGGAACAGGACGCCGACCAGACCCGCGCGGCGGTGATGGCGTCGGCGACGACGTTGTCGGCACTGCGGCAGGCACGCGACAACGCGGCCGCCGCCCGCGACCGCGTCGCACAGGAGCGCAGCCGTTTCGAAGTGGAACTGCGCGACCTGCAGCAGGAATCCGAGCGTGCGACGCGTGACAGGGAAGAAGCCACGCTGGCGCTGGCTCAGGCCCGTGAGGCCGTGACCGGCGCGATCGCTGATCGCACGGCCGCCGAGGCGGCGTTGGTGGCGGCTCGGACCGAGCGCGAGCGCCTGTCGCGCGAGCTGAGTCAGACCCATCGGGATTTGGCCGGCCTGGAAGCGCGACTGCGGTCGCTCGAAGACATCGAACGCAAGCGCGCGACCTTTGGTGATGCGGCGCGGTTCCTCCTCGCCGAAGCTCCCGAGACCGTAGGCCAGCACGGCGCCTTCGCTGACTACGTGCAGGTCGAACCCTCGTTCGAACGCGCGGTGGACGCCCTGCTCGGCGACCTGCTCCAGCACGTGGTCGTCGATCGACCGGAACAGGTGCATCAGGCGCTGGCGAAACTGAACGAGCGCCAGGCAGGCCGCTGCGGATTCCTGGTGCTGGACGACACCCGCACCACCGCTCCTCGAGCCGCGGTTGAGACCCCGGCCGGTGCTCGCGCACTCCGGGACGTCGCACGCGCCACCGGTCCCTACGCCGACCTGATCGCGCGTGTCCTTCCCGACGCGTGGATTGCCGATTCCTTCGAGGCGGCCCGCGCGTTGTCCGCGCAGTTCAACGTCCCCGTCGCGACCCGTGACGGCGAGGTCTTCCACGGTGCCGGCCTTGTTGAAGGCGGCGTCAGCGGTGGATCGCACGGCATTCTCGAAACCCGTGCAGAGGCGCAGACCCTGCGCGGGCAGGTCACCGAAACCGAAAAGCGGGCGCACCAGCTCGCCAACGACGTGACGTCGGTGGACTTCACGATCCTCAACGGCGAATCAGACGTGACGGCCAAGCGGGCCGCCCAGCACGATCAGGAAAAGGCCATCGTCGGGTTCGAAGCCCGGGTCAATCGCGCAGCGGATGAGGTCACTCGCGTGGCCCGGCGGATCGAACTCGTGTCCACGGAACGGCGGCGCAGCGAGGAAGAAGAACTCACCGCAGAACGGCGGCGCGATGAAGCGCTGCTGGCCATCGTGGCCCATGAAAGTGGTCAGCAGGAGGCCGAGCAGTCGCTCGGCGCCGTGTTGTCCCGCCTGCAGACCGCGCGCGGAGAAGCCGAGACGCAGATGCGTCGCGTCAGTGATGCCCGCGCCGAACAGATGGCCGTCAGCGAGCGGGTGTCGTCGCTGCAGGCCGAAGGCCGACGCCTCGAAGAATCGCTGGCCGACGTGGAAACCAGGCTGACGGCCCGCCGGACCGAAATGACACGCGCGGAAGCGCGTCGCGAGGAGCTGGGTCAGTCCATCGTGGACACCGAGCGCAAACTCGACGACGACGTCCGCGCCTTGAACGAGTTGCGCGAAAGCCTGCGTGGCCTCGACGAGACCGTCAACGAGGTCCGCGCGCAATTCGGCGCGCGCGAGACCGAGATTCGCAGCGCCCGCCACGCACTCGAAGCGGTGCGATCCGCGGTCATGCAGTCGGAGGTGGCGCGCGCCACCGCACAGGCGGATCTCACGCACCTGGCCGCCGCCTGTCTGGAGGCCGTCAACGCCACCATCGACGACGTGGTGGCGGAAGTTGCGCGGATGGAAGCCGCAGGAGAACTCGCGGCACCCGGGCGCCGCCTTGCAGCCGCCAGCGCGGCGGAACCTGATGACGACGACGAGACGCCGTCGGAAACGCCGCTCGACGCACAGCCGGACGCGCAGACCGAAGGCGAGAGTGACGCCCCGTCGGACGACGCCGGCGTGGAGTTGTCACCCGAAGCCGTGATCGCGAGCCTGCGGCAGAAGATTGAACGCCTCGGCCCCGTGAACATGATGGCCATCGACCAGTTCGACGAACTGGAGACGCGCCACACGTTCCTGACGACCCAGCGGAAGGACCTGCTGGATTCAATTTCGCAGACGGCGGAAGCCATCAAGCGCATCGACGTGATCACGCGCGAGCGGTTTGCGGAAGCGTTTGCGCAGATCAACGCGAACTTCGAGGTGACCTTCACCACGTTGTTTGGCGGCGGCAAGGCCGGGCTGGTTCTGATCGACCAGGAGAATCAGGTCGAAAGCGGCATCGACATCATCGCGCAGCCCCCCGGCAAACGTCTGCAGAACGTGCAGCTGCTCTCGGGTGGTGAAAAGGCCATGACGGCCATGGCGCTGATGTTCGCGATCTTCAAGTTCCGGCCGAGCCCGTTCTGTCTGCTCGACGAAATCGACGCGCCGCTCGACGACGCGAACATCGGACGATTTGTCGAGATGTTGCAGGGGATGCAGTCGCACACCCAGTTCATCCTCATCACCCACAACCGCAAGACGATGGAGATCGCCGACCGGCTCTATGGCGTGACGATGGAAGAGCCGGGCGTGTCGAAGCTGATCTCCGTGCAGATGAATTGAACGAGTCCACTGCCACCAGATATCAGCGCCTGCGCCGTACGGCGCAGATCGTCGGACTGTCGGTCGGCGCCGCCTGGTTGGCCATCGTCGTCGTCACCCCAGTGGGGCGATGGGTGGCGGACTGGGCGGTGTCGCTCTCGACATCGTGGGCGGCGTTCGTATTTGTGACCACCCTCGTGGTGGTGTGGGAAGTGGTGGCGTTTCCCGCGAGTGTGTTCGCCGCGGTTCGTGGTGAACGCCGCTTCCGAAAGGGCGACACGGCCCTTTTCTCCCTCCTGACCGCGCAATTCCGGGATACCTGCACGGGCATCGTCATCGCCGTGGCCGGTGCGCTGGTGGTGCAGGGCGCCATTGCCGTCGCGGGGTCGTGGTGGTGGCTGGTCGTGGGACTGCTGGGTGCCCCCGTGCTCGTGTTGGCGACGGTCGTGGCTGGTGTGACGGTGAGTGCCGCGGCTGACGGATTGCCGGTGCCGCGTGAGGCGCTGTCGGACAGGTTGTCGGCGATGGCCGAGCGCACGAGTGGCCGGCGTGTGCCCGTGCGGGAGTGGACGGACCCGTCGTCGGCGGCGCCCACGGCGCTGGTGACGGGCGTGGGTGCGTCCGGCGCGATTCTCATCAGTCGGTCCATGGTGGCGGACTGGAGTGATGACGAGATTGCGGTGGTGGTGGCGCACGAGTTGTCGCATCACGTGCATCACGATTTGTGGCGGAAAGCGGCGTTGGATGCGGTGGTGCTGATCGCCGCGCTGGGCGCAGCTCACGTCGTGACGCTGACGGCGGGGCCGGGGCTTGGTGTCCAGGGTCTGACGGATCTCACCGCGTTGCCGCTGATTGGGTTGACGGCCTGGTTGGCCTGGTGGGGACTGCGGCCGATACGGTTGGCGCAGTCGCGGGCGCATGAACGCGCCGCTGATCGGTTTGCGCTGTCAGTGACTGGCAATCCGGAGGCGTTTCGCGCGGCTGTGCGCCGGCTGGCTGCTCAGCACCTTGCGGAGGAACGTCCATCCACGTTGACGCGCCTGTTTTTCCATCGTCATCCGACGGTGGAGGAGCGGCTTACTGCTTCGCTGAGACGATAAGCACGCCGACCATGCCGCGTTCGCGGCAGTTGTCGCTGGTCAGGGAGCAGTGGAACTCGAACCTGCCGGGTTTTTCCGCTCGGAACTCGAATGTGACTTCGCGCCCGGGTTCCACCCGTTTCTGAATCCGGTAGTCGGGCAGCGTAAAGCTGTGCGGAATGTCTTCGGACGTCAGCGTGATGCGGACGAGGTCATCCTGTGCGACCTGAATCTCCGCGCGGTCGCTGCCGGCGATCTTGAACCGGTGTTTGACCGCCGTCACCCCAACGTCGCGCTTCGACTGCGCCACGAGGCCCACGGTCGCCGTCACGCACACCAGCAACAGGCTCCCGACGATCAGGAAGGGTCGGGGCGTGCGGGGTCGACGGGTGATGGTCACGGGGGCCTCCTGACTGTTGAGACGGCTCCCCGATATTATCGGCCTGTTTCAGGCCGTCCGTCAGTCCTTGACGGAGTGTTTTCGTTCGACCAGAACGATGCCTGATGCCACTCCCGCCGGCAGGCGCGAGGCGAGGTTTCCTGCGTTGAAGCCCTCCCGGATGGTACCGGTGACCGACGCGCGGGCCCCGGTGCGGGGGACGCCATTGTCGGAGACGACCCACAACGAGCCGGACGTGTCTTCAATGCGATACACGCCGCGATTCATGATCGAAAAGCTGTCCACCACGGTGCCGGACACGGTCACTTCCCGGTTGCGGTATTTCGAGGGGTCGTTCAGCACCCGGCTCACGCGTGTGGCGCACGCCGCGGCTGCCACCAGTGCCAGAACGACGACGAATGTGCGGAGAAGTCGGGATTGCGTCATGGGGTCAGAATCGCCCGTTCTCCGCCCGCACGCTGTTCAATGCGGTACACGGCGTGGGGTACGCTGGAGGCCGCGATGAAACCCTGGATTCTGCTCGGCGACAGCCATACGCCAGACGGCACGCGCCTGACGTTGATGACGCGTGATCGGGAACATGTCATTTTCGCCGATGGCAAGATCCTGATGTCGAGTCGCATGCACGGATCCGAAGAAGCGCTCGCGACACTCGCGTGTGCGCACGTGACGAAGGCGTCGTCTCCGCGTGTGCTGGTGGGGGGGCTGGGGCTTGGCTACACCCTGCGCGCGACGCTCGACGTGCTTCCCGCCGGCGCCACGGTGGTGGTGGCCGAGCTCGTGCCTGGCGTCGTGGAGTGGAATCGCGGGCCTCTCGGGCCGTTGGCCGGCCACCCCCTTGAGGACCGCCGGGTCGAAGTGGCTGTGGGCGATGTCGCGGTTACCATGCGCAAGGAGAAGCTGGGTTTTGACGCCATCCTCCTTGACGTGGACAACGGCCCCGACGCGTTTACGTCCGCGCAGAATGCCGGGCTCTACGCCAACCACGGGGTGACGCAGGCCCACGCGGCACTGAAGCCCGGCGGCGTGCTGGCCGTGTGGTCGGCGTGGGAAGACCGCAAGTTCGAGCAACGTCTGCGCTGGGCTGGCTTTACGGTGACCATGCATCGGGTACGGGCGCGGTTGAAGCAGGGCGGCCCGCGCCACACGATCTTTCTGGGGCAACGCGCTGTAGGATAGGGCCGCCATGGCCCTGTTGCCGATCGTTCCCGCGATCATGCTGGCGGCTTTGACACTGGTACCTCGCATCGGCGGGGATCCGGTGTTGTCCTGGTCGTTTCTGGGCGCCAGTTTGGGAGTGCTGCTGATGTGGGCGGCGGTCCGGCGTTGGGGGCGGCGTCGGCAGCTGGCGGTCGAAATTGCCCTGAGACCGCAACACTATCTCCAGGCGCTGGCCCACACCGCGATCCTCGTTTATTGGGGACTGTACTGGGAGCCGATCCGTGAGGCCGCGTGGCTGATTGTCGCGCAGATCGTGTTTGCGTACGCGTTCGACATGGTGCTTGTCTGGTCGCGTCGCGCCACATACACACTGGGCTTCGGTCCGTTTCCGATCGTGTTCAGCACGAACCTGTTTCTTCGGTTTCATGACGACTGGTTCTTTCTGCAGTTCGTGCTGATTGCCGTCGGCTTTCTTGCCAAGGAACTGATCACGTGGGAGCGGGATGGCCGCCGCACCCACATCTTCAACCCCTCGTCATTCCCGCTGGCGCTTGCGTCGCTCCTGTTGATCGTGACAGGCACGACGGACATCACCTGGGGCGAACAGATTGCGACCGAGTTGTTCATCCCTCCGCAGATTTTTCTGTTTATTTTTCTTGTGTCGCTGCCGAGCCAGTACCTGTTCGGCGTCACGACGATGACCTTGTCGGCGGTGGTGACCACCTACGGGCTTGGGGCGGCGTACTTCGCCCTCACCGGCACCTATTTGTTCGTGGATGACTACATTCCGATCGCGGTGTTTCTCGGGATGCACCTGTTGTTCACCGACCCATCCACGTCGCCGCGAACTGAGCTGGGGCGGATTGTGTATGGCATGTTGTATGGCGCCTCGGTCGTCGGTCTCTATGTGGTGTTCGTGTGGGCCGGGGTGCCGACGTTCTACGACAAATTGCTGCAAGTCCCCATCCTGAACCTGCTTGTGCGCGTGATCGACCGGGCGGCGCGGTCCCCGGCGGCGGCCTGGTGTGATCCCGCCCGGTGGGGCCGCGGCCTCGCCCCCTCGCGCCGGCGGCTGGCGTACACCGGCGTGTGGGTCGTGGTGTTCGCCGCCATGTCCTCGGCACAGGTCGTTGGGGATCATCATCCCGGCCACTCGGTGCCGTTCTGGGAGCAGGCGTGTCGGGACGCCCGGCCGCGAGGGTGTGAGGTGCTCGGCATCATTGAGACGCGGTACTGCGGTGCCGGGTCCGGCTGGGCGTGTAATGAAGTCGGCCTTCTGATGGCCGAAGGCAAGTTGGAGGACAGCACCCACGCCGCGCAGGCGTTCAGCTTTGCGTGCCGCCTCAGTCTGGCGGCGGGGTGCAGCAACCAGGAGGCGTTTGCGGCTGGTCGTCCGCTAAGTCGCGAACCGCCACCGTATCGCGACTACGCGATTCTGCTGC
Organism: uncultured Solibacteraceae bacterium; assembly: GCA_964559545.1. Classification (GTDB taxonomy): domain Bacteria; phylum Acidobacteriota; class Vicinamibacteria; order Vicinamibacterales; family SCN-69-37; genus SYFT01. Next base: position 13,194 of record CAZLJG010000064.1, read on the forward strand.
GGACCGGCAAGGGGCCGATTCCCATCCTGCCGCCGGCTGAGATGTACGCGCGCGCCTGCGAGCTCGGGTGGCGTGACGCCTGTACGACGGCGGCACGCTGATCGACGCCTGGCCGCACTACAATCGGGAGGATGCCACCTTCCCTGACGTCCCGCGAACGTGCCCAGTTAAAAGCCCGCGCCCATGCGCTTGAGCCCGTCGTCCAGATGGGGCAGGCCGGTGTGAGCGAGGCGTTGGTGGCAGAGGTCGACCGCGCGTTGACGGCGCACGGCCTCATCAAGGTCAAACTTGCCGGTGCCGATCGTGAGGCGCGCGCATCACTGGCTGATGCGCTGTGCACGGCGACCGATGCGGCTGAGGTGCAGCAGGTCGGCAAGGTGCTGGTGATGTGGCGGCCCAAGCCTGAAGACGCTACGTAGGGCCGGCCTTCCGTTTCAGGATGCCAGGCAAGAATCGTGCTCGGGCCGGACCGAGCACGCTTCT
>CAZLJG010000065.1:0-13467 GCA_964559545.1 uncultured Solibacteraceae bacterium
TTCGAATACGGGTTCCAAAGACCCGCGCCTTACCGCTTGGCCACGCCCCACCCCGTTGGGCCCCGACTAACGGGCGGCCGTGACCCCTAGCAAAACAGAGAGTGTAGCACGCCGGGCGTCAAAGACCGATGTGGCGGACGGCTTCGCGGCGGCTGTGGGTGCGGGTCAGCAGGACCAGCCAATCGGGCCGGCGGAGGCGCTTGGCGGCCCGGGTCGCCGCAGCCTCGGAAAACAGCCCAAAAACGGCGGATCCGCTGCCGGTCATCTGGGCGCCAAGGGCCCCTTCGGCCAGGCAGGCATCGATCATTTCCTGGATGCCGGCATGCCGACGGGCGACCGGCGCCGTAAGGTCGTTTGCCAGAGGAACGCCCCCGCTCGGCCAGCCCAACTCGACATCCCGGCCCTCCGGGGCGTCGGGAAGGCCCGCGGCCCGGTCCTCGTCGAGCCAGCGATAGGCGTCCGCTGTTGAGACGCCAAACGACGGCTTGATCACCAGCACCCCCAACCGCGTCACGTCATCGACGGGGTACAGATCCTCGCCACGACCGGTCGCCACGGCCGTGCCACCCTGGAGGAAAAAGGGGACGTCCGACCCGAGCGTCGCGGCCAGCTTGGCCAGATCGCGGCGCGACTGCTTGGCGCCCCAAATCACGTTGAGGCCGACCAGCGCCGCCGCCGCGTTGCCACTGCCCCCGCCCAGCCCCGCCTGCGACGGAATGGTTTTGTCGATGCGGATGTGCACATCTCGTGGCTCGCCGTCGCGCCCCATCGCCTTCCACAATGCGGCCGCCGCGCGCCACGCGAGATTGGTGTGGTCCTCAGGCACGCCCGGCGTCCGGCACTGCAAGCCAAAAGGTCCGCGACGCTCGGATACGACGACCGTGTCGTGCAACGCGAGCGACTGCATCAGCGACCGCACCTCGTGATACCCGTCCGCACGACGGGGCCCGACCCGAAGGGTCAGGTTGATCTTGGCGGTGGGACGCAGGGTCAGTACTCGGGACATTAGTTATTTCCCCGCTCACGGACCGGGCCGATGGCGCGGAGTTCTTCCAGCGTCATCGGCAGGTAGTGGCTCGGTACGGTGAGCCTGAATGTACCGGACTCAAGGTCCTCGTTGATGCGGAGCTGCGAGAGTGAAAACTGCAGGTCGAGCGGTGCGTCGCCCGCGGACGTGACGCGCACACTCGAAGGCCACCCGCCGTCGTACATCCGATACTCAATCAGGAGCCCAGCAATCTTCGCCGCGTGCACCTGCCAGTTGCCATCACGTTCGCGCAACCACGCCGTGGTGCCAGGCGAGACGGCCACCTGCACGTACTGACCCGCGCGTTCGCCGGTGACGACACCGGCTGGTGCAGCGACGCAGCCTGACAACACGTCGAGCAGTTCGCGCGCGCCCCACTGCAGCCCTGTCAACGCGCCGACCATGTCCCGCGTCGATCCGCGAAGCACACGGGTGTCACGCGGCAGCACAAACGTGGCCTGCCCCGCCTCACCCGCCATTTGAAATGCCGTGCTCCCGAGCATACGCAACTCGAGATAGATGTCGTCGGTGCGCGTCACCGCGCCGTTGAGCGTCTGTGCAATGCGCTGGTCTTTGGAACCGACCCATCCCTGCACGCGCAACTGCGCGACGTACCGCTGCGCGCCGCGGCACCGCTCGGTGACCTTCGTCCACACCTGCGCTGCGTCGGTAAACGGTTCTGCCGGCCCTGCGGGTGGCGTGAAGACACGCGCCGCGCAGCCCGTGGCGAACACCACCGGCAACACCCAGGCGAGGCGTGTCACTGGCGCCCCACCAGCTGGCGGGCGCGCTCGCGCTTCTTGGTGACGGCGTCGACGTCGAGGCCCTGCCCGTCGCCGGCCAGCGCCCGATCCCACAACGCCACGGCCTCCCGGTATTGCTTCAACTGGAACAGCGCATCAGCGAGGTGGTCGAGCAGCACGACATCCTTCGGACGCGCGGCCACGGCGCGCTCCAGCGGTTCTCGTCCGAGCCCCGCCTGCCCCTGCTGCACCTGTGCCCAGCCGAGTCCACCGAGATACCCAGGGTTGTCCGGCTCATCACGCAGGAGTTCGCGATAGATGCGTTCGGCCGCGTCGTACCGCTTGTCGCGGTGATACGCCTCGGCCAACGCGACCGAGACATCAGCCGCACGCGCGTCGCGTGTGCGCGCGTCTTCCAGCACACGGATACTGCGATCGCGGTCACCCAACGCTTCAAACTCCGCGGCCAGTTCGAGAGACACACGCGCGAAGATGCCCGTCTCCGGCGCCGTTCGCACGGCGGCCAGCAACGGCTCGAGCGTGGCCACCGCCCCGCGATGATCCCCTCGCGCCGACTGCGCCTCCGCCAGTGCCAGCGGGCCACGCGGGTCCGCGGCGTCGATGTCGATGATGCGCCGCGCGGCATTTTCAGCGGCCGCCGCATTGCCGGCGCGGTTCTCCGTCTGCGCGACCAGGTACCAGATCGCCACGTCACGCGGAAACTCACCTGCGAGTTCGAGCAGCGCCGTGCGCCCTTCTTCCAACTGGCCGAGATTCACCAGCGACGTCGCGAAGCGCGTACGAATGGGCACGTTCTTGGGATTGGTTTTCGCCAACTCGCGCCACTGCACAAGCGCGTCTTCCGGCCGACCGGCGCCGTCATACAACTCCGCCAGCCAACTCCTCGCGCGCGCCATGTCCGGCTCATCGCGCACCAGCGGTTCCAGCACCGCGATCGCGCGGGCGCTCTCCCCGATCTCGGACAGCGCCTCAACGAGCAGGAGCACGCCTTCCGGATACCCGGGCTGGTCGTTCAGGAACCCCTCAAGCGTCGGCACAGCCTTGGCGTGTTGCCCGGTCCGCACATACAAGCGGCCCAGCGAAATCTCGACACCGGGATCACGACGGCCACCCGCGAGGGCTTTTTCAAGATGTTCGATCGCCTGCAGCACCAACCGCCCCTTGTCGGCGGTGGACGACGCGTTGTCGGCGAGCGCGGATCGCACAAGACCCAGAATGCGATGGGCCTCGTGATTGGCGGGATCAGTGGTCAACGCCGCTTCGGCTTCAGTGACCGCTTCGGCCGCCCGGCCTTCACGCGCAAACAGCCCGGCCAGCTCAGCCCGAACATCAGCCGCGGTCGGCACAAGCGTGATCGCAGCCCGGTAGGCTTTTATCGCTCCCGGGATATCGCCGCGGCCTTCAAGCGACCGGCCCTGAAGAAACAAAAAATAGGCTTCGCCGATCGCAGCCGTCGTGGGCGGCGGCGCAGGCGCCTGAACGGCCACCATTCCGAATGCAAGCCACGTCACCATGGGATACGGAGGATTGTTTCACACTCCTCCGGGTTATAGTCCCCCTATGGCCATTGATCCAGCCCTGCTTGCAATTCTCGTGTGTCCGGCGTGCAAGACGAAGGTGGTGCTTGTGAAGGACGGTGCGGGCCTGCAGTGTGGCTCGTGCCACCGCGTCTACCCGGTGAAGGACGACATTCCGGTGATGTTGATCGACGAAGCCTCGGTCGAGGTTCCCACCGCCGTCCGTTGAGAATCCTCGTCGTCAGGTTGCGCCTGATCGGCGATGTGGTGTTCACCACGCCGCTGGTGCGGGCGCTTCGCCACCGGTATCCCGACGCACATCTCACCTATCTGGTCGAGTCTGCCGCCGCGCCGGTGCTCGAGACCAACCCGCACATCTCGGAACTGATGGTCATCACGCACAGCCGGGGCCTGGCCCGTGTGCGCGACGACCTGCGTCTCGCCCGGCAGCTGCGCCGCGCACGGTTCGACCTGGTGATCGACTGTCATGGTGGCCCGCGCAGCGCGTTGCTCACCTGGGCGACCGGCGCGCCGCGGCGGATCGGCTACGACATCGGCGGCCGCACGTGGATGTACACGGAGACCGCGCACCGGGAACCGGGCCTCCATCCACGCCACTCGGTCGCGAATCAGTGGGATCTGCTGCCGGTTGTGGACGCCGCCTTTCCGACGATGCCGGATCACGCTGCAGACAGGGTGGAAATGCCGACGTCACCCTCCGCCCGGGCTGCCGTGATGGCCCGACTCCATGCCCGCGGCATACCGACCGGCCAGCCCGGCACGCGCACCATCGTGTTTCACGTGAGCGCGGGCAACCAGTTCCGCCGGTGGCCGGAATCCGCCTTCGCCGACGTGGCTGCCGGACTAGTGCGACAATCTACCGACCGATGGGTGCTGTTGACGGCGGGCCCGTCGGATCGTGAGGCGGTGCAGCGAGTGCTCGCCGCCGCACGCACGCTGGCACCGGACGCGGCCGACCGGATCGTGGACGCCGAGGATGTCTCACTCGCCGAGTTGCGCGCCCTGCTGGACGCCGCGGCGTTGTACATCGGGGGCGACAGTGGCCCGCTGCATGTCGCGTCCACGTCGGATGTGCCGATCGTCGGGCTGTATGGACCGACGCTGGCGGAGCGGTCGGCGCCATGGCGGCCGAACGCCATCCCGGGCGTGTCCGTGGATGTGGGAGCCCTGCCGTGCCGGCCGTGTGACCAACGGGTGTGTGCGCCCGGAGATTTTCGGTGCCTGACGGGAATCACCCCAGGAGCCGTCAGAGACGCCGCAGAACGACTGCTGGAGATCGCGCGATGACGACGACATCTGATTCGAACCTACGACGCGCGGGATTCATCCTCGTGGTGATCGCCCTGGCGGCGACGCAGGTCAAACTGCAGATCGCCCAGTGGGCGTTGTGGATCGCCGCGGTGTTGTGGCTCGTGACGATTACCCGGGATCGGCGATGGCGCGAAGGGCCGGCGTTCATGCTGCCGCTCCTCGCGTACGCCGGGTGGACCCTTATCAGCGCGACCGCGTCGGTGGACCCGGTCGCCAGCATCATCGACTCAAAACAACTGTTTGTGTTCCTGATGGTGCCGGTGGTCGCCACCTTTGCCCGCGGGATGAAGGCCACGCGCGCCATCGACGTGATCATCGCCGTCGGATCCGCGTCGGCGCTCTACGGCATCGCGCAGTTCAATCTGTTCGGCTTCGACAGCGAGGCCAATCGCCCCGTGGGACCGCTCGACCACTGGATGACGTATTCCGGCGTGCTCATGCTGGCGACCGGCGCCGCCGTCGCGCGACTGCTCTACGTCAGCCGCGACTGGGTGTGGCCGGCGATTGCGGTACCGGCCCTGGTCGTCGCCTTGTTCTACACGCTCACGCGCAATGCGATGGTCGGACTCGCGGCCAGCGTCGGCGTGCTCCTGGCCGAACGCAACTGGCGTCTGCTGCTGGCCCTGCCGGTGATCGGCGTCATCCTGCTGGTGGCCGCACCGCAGGTCGTCACGAGCCGCATTCAGTCGATCGGCGACCTGACCGACCTGACCACCCGCGATCGTGTCGCCATGCTGCGGTCAGGTGTGCACATGGTGCAGGACAACCCGCTCACCGGCGTCGGCCCCAACATGGTCAAGGTCGTCTATCCGCACTACCGCGACGCCACATATGCGGTGAACGACATCAACCCGCACCTGCACAACGTGCCGATGCAGATCGCGGCCGAGCGCGGTTTGCCCGCCCTCGCGATCTGGCTCTGGTTTGTCGTCATCGCCTCGCGGGACCTCTGGCGTCAGCTCAAGCGCAGCGAGGGATTTGTCAGAGCCGCCGCCGGCGCCGGTGTCGCGGCAATGGTCGCCATGCTGGTGGCCGGCCAGTTTGAATACAACTTCGGCGACTCGGAGTTTCTGATGTTGTTCCTCGGACTCATCACGCTGCCATGGGCGGCGCAACAGGCGGACGCTACAGAGGGCACCCGCGCATGAACATCGCCGTCATCGGCGATCTGATGCTCGATCACTTCGTGATTGGTCGCGTCGATCGCATCTCTCCGGAGGCCCCGGTCCCGGTCGTGCGTTTTGAGAAGGACGAGTTCCGGCTCGGGGGCGCCGCCAACGTCGCCGCCAACGTCCAGTCGCTTGATGCCACCGCGCTCGTTGTCGGCACGGTTGGCGATGACGACACCGCTGACACACTGCGACAGTTGCTGCGGGATCGTGGCCTCTCAGACGACCGGCTTGTCGCCGTTTCGTCCCGTCCCACCACCCGCAAAGTCCGCGTGGTCACCACACGCAATCAACAAGTCGCGCGCGTGGACTACGAAGACGAAGCGCCACTCGATGGCGCAGCCGTAAGCCTGTTGCTGACCGCCGTCCGCTCCGCATGCCAGGCATCACAGGCGATCATCCTTTCCGACTATCGCAAGGGTGTGGTGACGCCGGAGGTGATCGCCGCGGCCCGCTCCGCCGCCGGCACCAGTCCCATCATCGTGGACCCCAAAGTGCCCGACGCCGCCCGGTATGCGGGGGTGACTGTGCTCACGCCGAACCACCACGAAGCGGAGCTCATGACCGGCACGCGCATCAAGACCGCCGACGACGCGCGAGCGGCCGCGCGCATGTTGCACGCGGCCACCGGCGCCAACATTCTGATCACATGGGGCGAACACGGGATGTGGCTTTACGACGCGTCAGCGACTCCCGCCATCGACCTCCACATCCCGGCCACCGCTCGCGAAGTGGCCGACGTCACCGGCGCCGGCGACACGGTCGTTGCCACCCTGGCCTTCGCACTCGCTCGCGGCGAATCCCTCAGCAACGCCGCCCGTCTCGCCAACCGAGCCGCCGGCATCGTCGTCGGCAAATTCGGCGCATCGACGGTTACGCGCGTGGAGCTGGAACCCTAACGCGCGCAAGCCGCACGCGTACCAATCAACAAGAGCTCCGGCCACGGGTCCCCTGACAACACGTTCTTGAGCTTGGCTTCGAAAAGCGTGTGGCGCGAGACGATGCAGGTGGGAATGTCGAGCGGGAACGCGCGCGCCTGCAACTCGGCGTAGTGGTTCGGTCGCATCATGATGTACATCGACGGCACCTGATGCACCCGCGCGACGAGTGTCTGCATGTCGAAGATGTCTTCGATGGGACGCTTGAGATAAAACGCCATGCTCGGCAGCACTTCGCGGTAGTGCGCGACCGGCGGCAGTGGCTCACCAGGCACCGCTCGGGCCTCAATGGTCTGCACCATCGGCAACACCGGCTTGAAGGCTTCAACTGCCGGGAGCGAGACGAGCGCGAACACGTAGTTGGCGAGCACGAGCGTGGCTGCAATCGCGGTCAGGGCCACCACGGGGCGTGATGTCAGACTCAGCGCCGTGACGACCACGGCCCCACCGCACAACAGAATGCCCAGCAGATTTGCACCGGCGATCTGATGAATCTGCGCCTGTGATCCGAACAACCAGAACAAGCCGCCGCCGACGATGGCCATCAGCACGGCTGACATGACCGCACCCGCGCGAATCACCTTCAGTCTGCCGTTTGTGATCGCGTGGTGAATGACACACCCGGCGAGTGCGGCCAGGGCCGGCACAACCGGGAAGATGTAGAGATCCTGTTTGGTCTGCGAGAGCGAGAAGACACCGACGTGCCAGACGACCCACAACATCAACAGGCGCGCGACCGGTGACTCGCGGTTAAACAGGGTCGTTGCGCCCCACACCAGACCAGCAATGACAAACATCGTCCAGGGGAACAGGTCGCCGAGCACGACGGGCACATAGAAGAAGATGTCGCGCTCGCCGGGCTGCATCGCCTCGGTGTAGCGGCCGACGTTTTCCCCGAGCCAGAACGCCTGCAGCGGCTCCCAGCCCTGCTGCGCGTAAATCACCGCCCACCACGGGACGACGATGGCCAGCACGATCAGCGTGCCTGAGATCAGATGGAATCGACGCAGGTCCGACAGCCGCCGCTCAAGCAACAACCAGGTGCCAATCGTCGCCGCCGGAAACAGCAGCGCAACCGGCCCCTTCGTGAGCACACCAAGCCCGATCGCGGCGTACATGAGCCACAGGTATCGTCGGCGATGGTCGGGCTTCTGCTCAGCGAGGATAAAAAAGGCCAGCGCCAGCGCCATGAACATCGTCACCCACACGTCGATGAAGATGCGACGCGAGAACATCACAAATCGAGGCGCGGTGGCGACAATGAGCGCGGCGATGAGCCCGGTGGTGCGTCCGCCCAGACTGCGACCGAAGAGGTAGGCGGCAAACAAAATGCCGAGTGCGCCGACTGCAATCGCCAGGCGCTCGACTCCGACTGACACGCCGAAGACCTGATAAAACCCGGCGACGATCCAGTAGCTCAACACGGGTTTGTTCATCCGCGGTTCGCCGTTGAACTGCGGATTGATGTAGTCGCCCGTCTCCACCATGTGGCGAGGCGTGTCTACGTAGAACGCCTCATTGGCATCCCAGATGGTGTTGGCGCCTAGACCCAGGAACAGGAGGAGGATCGAGACGGCGAGGAGAATCTGTACGGAGCGCACGGGCTTCAGCCCGTGCGATAGCGCCGGGCTAAAGCCCGGCGCCTCCGAACCTACGCCACCCACACCACCCCCGCCACCCACACCACGTACCTGCGTCAGTGCCGGAAGTGCCTACGGCCGGTGAACACCATCGCGAGCCCGCGTTCGTCGGCAGCAGCAATGACCTCGTCATCGCGCACGGAGCCGCCGGGTTGGACGACGGCGGTGGCGCCGGCGGAGGCGACCACATCGAGGCCGTCACGGAACGGGAAGAAGGCGTCGGACGCGGCGACCGAACCGCGCAGCCGATCACCGGCCTTCAACACAGCCGTGCGCACGGCGTCCACGCGGCTCATCTGACCGGCGCCGACCGCGAGGGTCGTGTCGGCCGACGTGAAGATGACCGAGTTGGATTTGACGTGTGCGCACACGCGCCACGCGAACCGAAGTGCGGTCCACTCCTCGGGAGTCGGCGCGCGTTTGGTGACAATCCTGGGACCATCTGGTCCGGGCCAGACGGTCGCGGCTTCGATCACCCGATCGCGATCCTGCACGAGCCACGATCCGAGAATCGAGCGCACATCACGATCCCGATCCATCGCATCAAACGATGCCGTCACGACTCGCAGGTTCGGCTTGGTCGCGAGCACCGCGCGCGTTTCTTCATCCGCCGACAGCCCGGGCGCAATCACCGCTTCGATGAACGTGGTCACGAGGGCGTGTGCGGTCTCCAAATCAATCGGGCGGTTGAGGCCCACGATGCCGCCGAACGCCGACAGGGGGTCGGCCTCGCGCGCGCGAACGTACGCATCAGCCGCCGAGGTGCCGGTCGCCACGCCGCACGGGTTGGTGTGTTTGATCACCACGGCCGCGGGTTCGGTGAACTCCATCGCGATGCGGGCGGCCGCGTCGAGATCGAGCAGGTTCGTGAACGACAGCTCCTTGCCCTGATGCACGACCGCCCCGCCAAATCCGTGCGGGCCGAGCGTGAACCATGACGCTGCCTGGTGCGGGTTCTCACCGTACCGAAGGTCGCGGACCTTGCTGAGGACGGGCGTCCACCGGCTTGAGGCCCCGCCCCGGGTGAACGTGCCGTCGGGCCCGACCGTGACTTCGCCGAGCGTCGCGGCAATCATGCGGTCGTAGTCGGCCGTGTGGCCAATCGCTTTCCGGGCCAGGTCAAACCGCAGGGCCAGCGACGCACCTGGGCCCGGCTGAATGGCCTTGATCACCTTGGGATAGTCCGCCGGGTCCACGACCACCATGACGTCGCGGAAGTTCTTGGCCGCCGCCCGGAGCAGGCTGGGGCCGCCGATGTCGATCTCGTCCACCAGGGCGTCAAACGGCAGGTCGGGCTTGGCCGCGGCCTGCGCGAAGGGATAGAGGTTGACCACCACGAGGTCAATCGGGGCGATCCCGTGGGCCGCAATGGCCTCCAGGTCACTGGGCATGTGCCGGCGGGCCAGGATCCCTCCGTGCACCTTGGGATGCAGCGTCTTGACCCGGCCATCCATCATCTCGGGGAAGCCCGTGACGTCGGAAATCCCGATAACGGGCAGCCCCGCCTCAGCCAGGGCCTTGGCGGTCCCCCCAGTGGAAACCAGTTCCCACCCCTGGGCAGCCAGGGCGGAGGCCAGGGGGACGAGGCCGGACTTATCGGAAACACTGAGCAACGCGCGCATGACGGAAGGACCTTTCTCTACTGACAGCTACAAAACCGGATGCTTGACACGGTACAGGGAGCCTACTAGCATTGCCGATCGACGTTGGGCGAGACCATCGTCAGCACGGAGACCGCCGGTGCGGTCTCTTTTTTTGTTCTCGCAAGGCAGGCAAGTACGATGCGTATTACGGGCAAGGTCAAGTGGTTTAACAACGCTAAAGGGTACGGCTTCATTGAACGTGAAGGGGGCAACGACGTGTTCGTGCACTTCTCCGCCATTCAGGGCGCCGGGTTCCGCACTCTCGAAGAGGGCCAGGAAGTCGAATTCGAGATTGTCGACGGGCCAAAGGGGCCGCAGGCGGGCAACGTCACCAAACCCAGCTAGACCACTCTCAGGGGGCCGGAGCCCAGTGTTCCGGCCCTCACCAACCTTCGCGACCCTCACTTAATCAAACACCAGACCAGCGGGAGCCACAGTTCGCGTGCGAACGGCACCGGGCGGTCGTCGAGCAACACCTGACTGTCAGGCACCCCACCCACCAGGTCATATAAATCACGCAGGCGTAATGGATCGTTCCCTGGAAAAAACCGGGCGCGATACCGCACGGCGTGTCCCAATGTCAGTTCCTGAAATTCGTCCGACGCCTTCGCCATCTCGAGGGCCTTCGCAAACGCCTCGCCTTCAAACGCGGGAAACTCCAGCGTGATGGAGAACGGACGGCCCGGCGATCCGAACAGCGCCTGGCGCAGCTCGGGATGCATGGCGGCGAGTTCTTCGTCGGAGAGCGTCTCGGAGAGCTCGGCGTAGGGCCAGAACCGCTCAAGCGGCCGGTGTGTCGGAGGGTCAGGCAACACGTCTGAATGCTATCCTGTCCCCTCTCAGGGCCGCAACCGCCGGATGCCTTCACCACGCGCGATTCCATCGATCGATCTCCTGCTGCAACACCCTGCGGTACGCCCTCTTGTGGACGTCCACGGCCGGGCGCAGGTGGCAGACGCACTGAGGGCTGCAGCCGCAGCGTGGCGCGCGGCGCCGAACGGTGACGCCGCGTCGTGGATCGCGGACCATGCGGCGGTCGTGCTGAGCCGCACATCCGCGCCCTCGCTGGTGCCCGTCATCAACGCAACCGGCGTGATCATCCACACCAACCTCGGGCGTTCCCCGCTGGCGCGCGCGGCAGTGGCCCGCGCTGCGGAAGTCGCGGGGGGTTATTCCAATCTCGAATACGACCTCGAGGCCGGTGAGCGCGGATCCCGTCACGTGCACGCGGAACAACTGCTCTGCGCGCTGACCGGCGCCGAAGCGGCTGCCGTCACGTCGAACAACGCCGCCGCCACGATGCTGGTGCTCGCGACGCTGGCCGCAGGCCGCGAAGTCATCGTGTCGCGAGGGGAACTCGTTGAAATCGGCGGTGGCTTCCGCGTGCCGGATGTCATGACGCAGTCGGGCGCGGTGCTGCGCGAAGTCGGCACCACCAACCGCACACGTGTGACCGATTACGCCGCCGCGATCTCGGATCGCACGGCACTCATTCTGCGCGTGCACCCGTCAAACTTCCGCATCGAAGGCTTCACCGAACGTCCCCCGCTCGCGGACCTGGCGACACTCGCCCACCGTTTTGATCTGCCGCTCTTTGAGGATCTCGGCAGCGGGTGGCTCGGGGTGCCACATTCCCACCCGTGGCCTGACGCTCTGGCCGACGAACCGTCGGTGCTGCAGAGCGTGGCGGCCGGGGTGGACCTCATCGCCTTCAGCGGCGACAAGTTGCTGGGCGGCCCCCAGTGCGGACTCATCGTGGGCCGCGCCGCCTGGGTGGAACGCGTGCGCAAACATCCGCTCATGCGGGCCGTGCGCGCAGACAAAATGATCTACGCCGCGCTCGAGGCCACACTCGCGCTGTGGCGACGCGAACCGTCACGCACCGAGATCCCCGTGGTCGCCATGTTGCTGATGCCCCTCGATGCGATCGAATGGCGGGCGCGCGAACTCGCCGTCACCCTCCGCACGCATGCGCCCGACCTGCAGTGCGACATCATCGACGGTGCATCCACGATCGGCGGCGGCAGCGCGCCACAATCGGTGATTCCGACCCGGCTGCTCGCGATCCGCTCACCCCGCCACTCAGCTGCCGCCCTCGAATCCGCGCTCCGCCTCGGCACGCCGCCGGTCGTCGCGCGCATCCAGCACGATGCCCTGCTCATCGACCTCCGCACCGTGCGGCCGGAAGACGATGACGTGTTAGGACGAGCGATTATCGGAGGTTGCGCGTGACGTACAGGACAGCCACGGGCTGTTTGTCGAGGGTCCACTCCGGAGTGGTCGTGATGCGGAATGAGCAGTAGTCGTCGGGCGTGATGTTGGTGGCGCAGAGGTTGTTCACGTCATCGTTAAACGGCACCTGAATCAGCCGACCTGGATCAGCGCCGGTCGGCGCCTCGAAGACCTGCTCGTGCGTTGCGACCTGCCGGCCTCCGCGATCAAACACCTGAATGGTGAACGTCATCGGATAAAACTCAGCGGGACGCTCGATGTGAAACCAGAGCGGCTTCCCTTCAAAGAGGAACTCCGCGCCGGATGAGGCCCAGATGCCTTCGAGGCCCGCGGGCCAGATCGGCACCACGAGGCTCACCGGAATCTGCGGCGTGCCGCGTTCCTTCCAGCGGAACTCCGGGGCTCTCGGCGCCGTCGCCCACAACTTCACACACGAGATCGCGATGATCAGCAGCGCCGCACCCCACACCGCGGCGAACCACCGGCGACCGGAGGCAGGCTCCGAGGCGCCCCCGATAGCGATGGGAATCACAAGCGCCGGCACCGACCAGAAGATCACGTGAATCCCAACGAGGAAGCTCACGGCGACGCTGACAGACGCACCCACGGCGAAGGCCGTCCACAGGTCCGGGCCCTCACCGGCGGCCGGCTTCGTGAGCCGCACGAGCCGCACGACCAACCAGATCAACCCAGCCAGAATCACCAGCGCACCGGCCACACCAAGCTCGGACAGCAACATCAGATACATCGACCCGGGCACATCGGCGTACATCGCGCCGCCGGAGATCAACGCCCACCCGAGGTAATGCCAGAAGTTCGCGTAATACGACCCGAAGCCGGTGCCGAACCACGGATGTTCCCAGAAGGCCCGCGCCATCACCTTGAAGTGCACCGATCGCACGACGTCCTGCGCCACGAGCGCGTCGTTGATCGTCATCAACGGCGCTGTCACCAAACCGGTGCCGAGTCGGGCGAACACCAGGCCCGCGGCCGCCGCCGCACCGGTCGCAGCAACACCCACCCTGGCCCAGGTGGTCGACAGGGCGCGAGCGGCCAGAATCCACAACGCCGCCGCGACCGCGACCGCCAGGGACAGGAAGAAGATACGCCCACCGGTCGCCACCGACAGTGCCGCACCGGTGAGGGCCGCCACACCCCAGACGAGGCGACGGGACATTGGCAGCCTCGCCACGACCGCCACAAAC
>CAZLJG010000066.1:0-13258 GCA_964559545.1 uncultured Solibacteraceae bacterium
CGACCCGCCGGGCCCACGGCAACGATCTTCTGGTTCTCGACGACGATGGTGCCGTTTTCGATGACTGCGGGCGCACCGGCCTGCTGCGCCATCGTGATGATGCGCGCGCCGGTGAGCGCGATCACGCCGGTCGGCACGTCGGCGGGCGCTGAGAAGCTGATGTTGATGCCCGACGTCTCGGGTTCATCTGCGCGTTCAAGACCCGAGTTCAGGAAGGTAAAGGTCCGCGAGAGATCCCGGGAGAACAACTCTGGGCCGAGCGACCAGTGCACACGCTGGCTGTCGCCCGACCAGTGCAGAAAGAATCCTGCATCCCGTGAAATGCGCGCCTGTGGAGTACCGCCGCTGCCTGGTCCGATCGACACGGGACGCCCCGTGCGTGGGAACGGCATCACCCACGTCTTCCACCGTTCATGAAAGGCCACCCACTTGCCGTCGGGCGACGGCACGATCTCCATCGCGTTTGCGGACTGGAGGTGCACCAGTTCGTTCAGCCCATCCAGCCCAACACTCGCAAGCACAAACTGATCGCGCTGTTCGCGGAAGTAAAGGCGCTGGCCGGTCTGATCAAATTCGGGCTCAAATCCCCCTTCACGCACGAGCCTTGGCGGAGTGGTGCCGTCAGTGGAAACAACGTACAGACCCGGGTTGGAGATGCCGGAGTCGGGTCGCACACCATCAGTGCCTGTCTTCCGATAGGTGATCCATCGCCCGTCTCGGGAAAACGACGCCTCAATGTAATGGCCTGGTGTGGTGACGACGTCCCTCGACGCCTTGGTCGCCACATCAAGCACCTTGACGCGTCCGAGGTCGGTGTCATTCCAAGTGGTGTACACGATGGACCGGCCGTCGGGTGACCAGGAGGGGTCGAGTTCCAACGTGGTGTGGGTGGCGTTGGTGGCGAGGGTTGGGGTGCCGCTCGGCAGCGGACGGACATACAAACGCCCTAACGCGTTAAATGCCACCTGGCGACCATCGGGGGAGACGGTCACGTCGCGCAGCATCTTTACGGCGAACTGGTCTTCGTGGACTTTGATCGGGAAACGCAACGGCGCAGTGAGCGTTTGCTGCACCTTCACCGTGAACGGAATTTCAGTGCCGTTTCTTGCGGCGACATCGACGTTCCAGATCTTGCCCTGACCCCAGATCACCACCCGCGACGAGTCCGGCGTCCACGCGTACTGCGGATACACGCCGTGAACCGTCCAGGCTTCCTGCAGATCCTTGTCGAGGTTGCTGAACACGCGAGTCTCAACGTCGGTTTCGATGTTCTTCACAAAGAGATGGCTCTGTGTGCGCACGCGTCGCACAAAGGCCAGCCACTTGCCGTCAGGGGACGGCCGTGGGGCCACTGATCCACCTGGGCGATTCACATACGACCGTTCGCGCCCGTTCTGCAGGTCACGACGCAACACGGCGAAGATCACACCGTTGGGATCCTTGTTGTATTCAAACTGCGTCCCTGGCGTCACGTCCTTGGAGTAATACAGATAGCGGCCATCCGGAGAAATCGCGGGTTCTCCGACGTCCTTCTGCGCGTTCTCTCGCTGCGTAATCTGCACGCCATCTGAACCGGCGGGATGGAACATCCAGACTTCACCGGCACCAAGTGATCGCGTCGTGACGAAATGGCGGCGCGCATAAATTGCCGACCCATCCGGCGCCCACGTGGGACTGTTGATGAACCAACGGGCCTCTCGAGAAACCTGCCGCAGGTCCGTGCCATCGACCTTCATCGTCCAGATGTTCCACAGGCCGTCCCGATCACTTGTGAAGGCAATTCGGGATCCGTCCGGGCTGAACCGCGGCTGCATGTCGAACGCCGCTCCGCCAAGGAGGCGAGCCGCTGGCTGTGTGCCACTTCCGGTGATCGGCATCACGTAGATGTCGCCGAGCAGGTCGAAGACGATGCTTCGGCCGTCGGGGCTGACATCAACGTTCATCCAGGTGCCTTCGTTGGTATCGAACTCGATGGGCGTTGTCGGTCCGACTGGCGCGTTGATATCCCACTTGGCGGCCTGTGGGGCCGATTGGGACGCTGCGAGCGGCAACGTCAACACCGCGGCCAGACACACGTACAGTGCGACTCGGAGAGTTCTCATGGTGCGATGTGATATCAGACTTTGGGCGTCGCTGGCGAGGGCTTGTGACGAGATGTGCTCCACCAGAGCGCGGCCGCAGATGCCAGCAGCACCAGAGCCGACCGGCCGAATCTGTTCGGGCCGGACGTCACATGCACGAGCACCAACGTCAGGATCGACGCGATTCCTGCCAGCAACACTGCACGACTCTGGGTAGTTGCTGACTCCCGAATGGCCGAAATCGCCACGCCAACGAGGCCCGCGCTGGCGATCGTCAGCCAGACCCAGGCCAATGCCACGGGTATTTCACTCATCGCGCCGGTCGTGGCCCACATCGCGGTCCAGGCGAGCGCCACCAACCCGGTCACTCGCGCGCGGGTAGCGCTGGGCGTCCAGATAGCGACCGCGATCAGCGCGACCAGCAACACAATGGCCGGGCCCATCGTGGCGACGTCTGACATCCACAAGCCGAGCGTCGAACGAGTGAGCGATCCGATCGTGAGGAACGCAAAGCCGGCGATCGTGAACGCAAGCGCCGGTGTCGTGCGGGCAAAGGCCGGGCGGCTGGTCGCGCGATGCGACCACGCGTCAAGCGCGGCGCCCACCGCGAGCAGAAATGCCGTCGGTGCTGCGGAGGGTGTGCGCCACAACTCCATCGCGGTGAGCGTAACGAACCCGCCAAATGCCACACTCAGTGAACCGGCAGCCAGCCAGTGTGTCCGCCGTTCCAGCGCGACCGCGAGCACCACAAACACGACGAGAAAAGCCCACGACGCCGGTGCGCGCCCCGTGTCGGTCATGACCCAGAACAACAACACGGCCGCACCGAGGGCCACTGTTGTGGGCGACTTCATCACCGCAGCCGTCAGCGCAATCACAACGGCCCAGGCCAACAACGGCCAAGTCTGCGTATCGCCGACGTGCCACATGTCTGTGATCGCCGCGATGAAGGCGCCGGCAAGCAGGGTGCCGGCAAACGCCAGCAGCTCGGCTCGACCCGCACGATTCGCGCGTGCCGACCACGCCGCCGCCCCGTACGCACCGAGCGTCAATATCGCCGTGCCGCCAATCTTCACGGCATGGGAAAGCCCTTCCCAATTCCACGCCACCAGGAGGATGAGGCCGAAGCCGGCCACAAGCCACGCCAACCACGCCAGCGTGGCGCCACCAAACAACCCGCCGTCGTCAGGATATTGATCGAGGATCTGTTGTCGTTGTTCAGCTGAGATGAGGCCGGCTTCCGCCCACCTCGCACTCTCGCGGGTCAGCCATTCCGTCGCCATGCGCCAAGCTTACGCCCCGCCGAAGAGTTTTTCATCAGCCCGGGACCACCAGTAGCCAACCAGCGTCAATCCGGCGACTCCGGCGAGCAACCAGGCACTTGAGGCGAAGTACTGGCTGGAGGGGTTGAGCGTCATCGCAAGCCCTGACGTCGTCAGGTACGCAAAGAACATGATGCACGAGGCGAGCAGGCCAAACCGGAACAGGGTCAACAAGATGCCAAGCGACAACACTGCGCTGAAGGCAAAGTCCACCCAGAACGTTGGAGATGCGGTTCCTGTGCGATTGCTCAAGATGGTGAAGAAGACCGTCACGAGCGCAATCACGATCCACTCGCGCTTGATGAACATCCGGAGTACGGCCATCACCATGATGCCGAGAAACGCGTTCTGCATGGCCCACAACACGCGGTTGCCAACGGCAACGATCGTATCGCGCACGCCCATCAATCCCACCAGCTCCACAGCAGCTGGCGGCGCCTCAGGCATGCCCAGCACCATCGGCACAAACTGATAAACCCGGGTCACCACTGTCAGCGCAGCACCGATCGTCGCGCCAATCACAAGATCGCGCCCAAGCATCGGATCGCGTCGCCAATGGCCCGTGGTGACACGGGACCACGACACCAGTGCTCCCGGCCAATGACGACGAACCGTCGGCTCGACCGCCAGATACACGGAGAACAGGATCCCGCCCTGAAACAACGAGAACCCGATGGCGAGAAAAAAGCGGTTCAACTCGACGTCCAGTTGCGAGTGATGGAGCGGGGCGATCGCCCAGATGACCAGCGTCAGAAACGAGACAAACACGGCCGTCTTGGTGGCCCCGCGAACATCGCCGCGGCCGGCGCGGACGTTGCGATACGCCATCCAGCCTGCGACGATCGGCAGGGAAAAGATGATCGCGCCCCCGAGCAGACTGATCCATCGCACGGGCTGCGCCTGTGGCGGCACTTCGCGCGTGGCGCGACTCCACGGCGCCACCTGGTCGAACACCACGACGCGTCCGCGGTAGGCGGCAGCCTCGATGCGAATGGGATGGTCCGGCAGCTCCGGCCAGTGCCCTTCCCAGGCCCGCCGCGCGTCGGAGTGCACACGGGGCGTCCACAGCGACGTGGTTTCGCGAAAGTCCTCCATGCGAAGGCCGGCCAACGCGAACGGAACCGACCAGTCCGGCGTCACCACCGCAGCGGCGTCCGGCGCTTCGATCTGTTTCGGCACCGCAAAGAAGCTCAGCAAGCGGCCGTCGGTGTCGAGCTCCAGGACCACCATGTCGCTGACCAGAGGGGGCGGGTCGCTGATGCCCACGCGGCCCAGGTCGTCAAACGGGATGAGTGGCTGCGGACTCGAGCGGTACCAGAACCGAATCGCGGCGGGTCGGCCGGTTGAAAGCGTCGCCCACCGGTTGCCGGGGGCGCGGCCGGCCCATTGAATGTAGTCTGCGTCGTAGCGGTAGTTGTTGGCCGCATCCGCCACGACCTCGCGGTACCCCAACTGCTCGCGAACTTGTTGCGCCCGGTCGATCAGCACCGCCCGCGGCTTCGTCAACGGAACGCGCGCCGGCATGGTGACACGATCGGCCAGGGCCGCCGCGGTCAGGACCAGCAACACCCCCGCAAGGGTCCATGCGATCCCGGTTCGGACGGAAAACGCAGCCGCCATCCCTCCCGCAGCCGCGACCATTTCCGGCGACGGTGTTTCGCCCGCCGCTATCGCCGCCGCGAGCGGATCGGCACTCAGTCGCGCTGCCACCGCCAGCGCTGACGCTGGGCGCCTCCCCGGATCAGGATCCAGACAGCGCGCGATCACACGTTCAACCGCCGGATCGATCGACTTCGCGATATCCGACATCGTGGTCGTCACACCTTGTTCGTGCTGGCTGACCAGATCGGCGACAGTGGCCGCGTTAAACACTCGCCGGCCGGTGAACAACTCGTACAGCACCAGGCCCAGCGCGAAGATATCGCTGCGCGTGGTGACTTCTCGTCCCTGCAGTTGCTCCGGCGCCATGTAGGCGGGCGTGCCCGCGCGCACATCGCTGACGGTGCCCACACTCGCCAGGCTGAAGTCCATCAACCGCACACGCCCGGCGCTGTCGAGCATGACGTTCGCGGGTTTCAGATCGCGATGCAGGATGCCCTTGTCGTGTGCAGCCGCAAGCCCGGCGCAAATCTGCCGCGCGATTTCCGCCGCCTTGTCTTCAGGGAAACGTCCGATGCGACGCAGCAACGCCGACAGGTCTTCCCCGTCGACGTATTCCATGGTGATGAAAAGCTGCGGCGGTCCATCGCTCGTTGCAATCTCGCCGATGTCGTACACCCGACAGACGTTCGGGTGCG
This sequence comes from uncultured Solibacteraceae bacterium, assembly GCA_964559545.1. Lineage (GTDB taxonomy): Bacteria > Acidobacteriota > Vicinamibacteria > Vicinamibacterales > SCN-69-37 > SYFT01. Next base: position 5,701 of record CAZLJG010000066.1, read on the forward strand.
ACACCTGACGCGCCGTTCTGACTTCGTTGTGAAACTGCGCCAACCGGACCGGATCCTGGCCCAGGTTCTTCGGCAGAAACTTCAGCGCGACTTGCTGCCCCAGCCGCAGGTCATCGGCGCGATACACCTCGCCCATCCCGCCGCGGCCCAGCAGGCCCAGAATGCGATACCGACTCTCGAGAATTTCGCCGGGTTGAAACCGGCCATGGTCAATCGAGCCCGACGATGTCAGCCAGCCGGAGTTTGACGACACCATCCGCGTGGCATCGTCGCTGAGCCGCGTTTCGTCATTTGTCGGGTTGTCGCCGGACACGCCGGGGATTGTACTCGCTAGGTCGTCGCGATCTCGACTTCGAGACCGCCCGTCACCGGACGCTGGAAGGTCAACTGGAGGTGGTAGCGATGACACACCTCGTGGACGACCGCGAGGCCGAGACCGATGTCTCCGCGGAGGTCAGCGCCACGCCCCTCGTCGCCGCGGAAGCGGCGCACCGCATTCAATTTGCGCACCTCAGGATCCGTGAGGTTCTGGCCGGTATCCACCACGCGAAGCGAGAAGCTCTCCCCCGTCCCTTTCCGAACATCCACCGTGATGCGGCCACCGGCTGGTTCGCGCTCCAACGCGAGCACCATCACGTTGCGCAGCGCCTGGGCCAGAAGCAAAGGCTCACACTGCAACATGACGCCAGGGTCGAGTCGCTGAAGATCGATCGTGACCTTCCGCGCCGATGCGAGGTGCTCGAACTCGCGCGCCACGGTGGTGACCACGCCTCCGACATCGACCGGTGTGGCGACACGAGGCGCGGCATCACGAAGTTGCGCGCCGACGACGACGTTGCTGAGACGGAGCGCTTCGCTGACGATCCGTGACGCGTCAGCCGACGTCAGCGCGGACTGAAGCAGGGCTTCGGTATCAGAGGTGATGTAGGACAGGAAGCGGCGAGAGTCGGCATCACGGTCGCGGAAATCCGTGTGCAGACGATTGATGTCGAGTGCGGCCTCATTAAACGCAAAGCCGAGCTGACTCAATTCGTCGCGCCCGCTCACAGCTGCAGGCTCGCGGTATTCCGTGCGAGCCGATGCACGCATCTGGCCGCCAATCCGCCGCACGCGACGTTCGATTGGCCACGCCACCAGCATCATCCCGGCAAACGCCACAAGTGTGAACCCGCCAAAGAGGCGCGCGCGCTGCTGAAACTGTCCGTCGGCCGGATGCATGCGGAACATCAGGAACGCGCACGGACCTTCCCATCGGGTTGCGAGCACCGTCTGTGTGCCGGTCCCGGCTCCGGTCGAGAAGGACTCTGTAACGGTGAGGGCGCCTGCGCGCAGTGCCTCGCGCATCGAGGCCGGAATTCGAGGAGCCGCCGTGCTTTGCCCGATGTGCTCAACGTCGTACGCGAAAAACTCCACAGGGCGCGGTGTCGCATCCGGGCGCGGAGCCAGCACATCGGCATCCGGGTCAGCGAGCAACTCCGCGCTCGGCGCATTCTCGCGAGGGCCCGCCAGGAACCACTTCGGGTTCGCTTCACAGCGCGCCCGAATCAAATCGGTCTGGAAGGACGCGGCCATCCACTCGATGGCCAGCACCCGATCCCGGGCACGGACGCGGTCCACGGTCCACAACGCCATCGCCGCCGCGGCCAGGGACAGCAGAAAAGCGATGAGCAGCAGGCGTCTCAGGAGCATCTGGCAGTCGGATACGTCAGGGGATGGGGTGGCGTTGCCTTATTCCTGGGCGCGCCAGAGATACCAGCAGGCGATCGACCGATACGGCTGCCACGCCTTCGCGGCTCGTTCCATGGTCCGGATGGATGGCCGTCGCTTCATGGCCAGCACGTGCTGAAAGCCTTTCACGATGCCCAGGTCGCCCGTCGGGAGCACGTCAGGCCGGTGGAGGCAGAACATCAGGAACATCTGGGCCGTCCATCGGCCGAAGCCTTTGACCGCGACGATGACCTCAATGACCTCCTCATCGGTGAGGTCCCGCAGGGCGTGTAGATCGAGCCGGCCGTCGCTCACACGTTCGGACAGGTCTCGGAGGTAGGCGACCTTCTGTCCACTCAGGCCTGCGGCTCGCAAGTCGGCCACCGGCAACGCCAGCAGCGCATCGGGTGACAACCGCGGCATCAGGGCCAACACACGACCGCGGATGGTGTCGGCCGCTTTGGTCGACAACTGCTGGGAAATAACCGCCCGCACCAACGCATCAAACGGGTCGCGACGCTCAAAACTCGGCCTTCGGCGGCCCGTTTGCCGGATCACTTCGCCCAGGCGCGGATCGGCCTTCATCAGATACCGGCGCCCTGTCTCAAAGACGTCAGCAGGCGTAAAAGTGCGCGCGGTTGCACGCGATTGCACACGGGGACGGGGGAGACGGGTGATTCGAGTTGCAGCCATGGAGTATCGGAACCGATAGCAGCTTACTGAACATGACGTTCTCGTGTCTCGACGGTCCCCAGCTCGGCGCCAATCTCGCCTACACACGATTTTTTTTCGTGCGGCCGGCGCAGCTTGACGATGCCATCCGGCAACGTCTGCGTGGCGTCGGCGATCAGCTGGCCCGTGGGTTCTTCAACGTCTTTGACGTCGAGGGCGGCGGCACCGACTCCCCGCCGCACGAGATGATCCAGTTTCTGTCGATCAATGGATTTGGCGTGGACGCCGCAGCCTCGGCGACCCTCCCCGTGGCGACACATGTCACGCAGGTCACCTCAAAGTACCGGCCCAGCCTCGACGACGCGGAGAAGGAACTGCGGCGACGAGTCGGTGACCTCGCCCAGATCACGACGCTGTCGGGTGCCGTGCGTGTGCCGCAGTACACGAGCGTGGAGATGTATGCCTGGGCGTACGCGCAGGCCAAGGCACGCACATCAGGACGAACAGCTCAGAACGCGATCATTGTGCCGATTCGGAAGTCGGCCGAGTGGTGGGCGATGCCGCCGATGGAACGGCACCAGTACTTCTATCCCCATCACGATCGCCAGAGTGGATGCCCTGTCGCCGGCCACGCAGAGCTCGGCCGGGCCGCCGCACCGAAAATCTTCCGGCGCGTGTTTTACAACCCGAACGGCGAGGGCCGTGCGGGAGAGTGGGACTTCATTGCCTACTTCGAGTGTGCGGACGAACACCTGGCGCTGTTCGACGAAACACTCGCCGCGATGCGTGACACCACTCGCAACCCGGAGTGGCAATTTGTTGAAGAAGGTCCTATCTGGCGGGGACGCCGTTCGCTGCGCTGGTAAGGCGCGCGACCACGCGGTCTTTTCCGACGAGTTCCAGTACTTCAAAAAGTCCAGGACTGACGGCCTGACCGGTCACGGCCACACGTGTGCCGTGAATCAACACGCCGGCTTTGATCCCTCGAGCGTCGGCCACTGACCGCAGCGCCGCCTCTGTCGCTGCAGGTTCGAGGGAGGGCAGCGCAGCCACTGCCGCCGCCCACGCGAGCAGGTGTTCCCGCACGTCGGGGCTCGAAAGGTGTTTGGCGACCGCCGCCTCGTCATACACAACCTCGTCGAGCAGGAAAGCACGCAGGGGCTCGATCAGGTCCGCGAGTTTGCGCGCACGCGGCTTCAGTAAATCCAGCACGCGGGTGACCCATTCGAACTCGGTGTTGAGCAACGTGTCGCGCCACAGGCCCGCGAGGCGGAGATCGGTCTGCAACCGATGCAGCACGTCGTCATTCGACAACCGGATGATGTGCTGCTGGTTGAACCAGTCGAGTTTTTCAGTGTTGAACACGGCGTTGCCGCCGCTGATGCCATCGAGCGTGAACCGCGCGATCAGTTCTTCACGGCTGTAGAGCTCCTGATTGCCTCCGGGCGACCAGCCGAGGAGCGCAAGGAAATTGATCATCGCCTCCGGCAGATAGCCTTGCGTCTCGTACTCTCCAACAGCGGTTGCGCCGTGCCGCTTGCTCAGGCGCTTCTTGTCTGGGCCGAGGATGAGCGGAACGTGGGCGAACTCCGGGACCGGTGCGCCCAGTGCTTCGTAGAGCAGAACCTGTTTGGGGGTGTTGGAGATGTGGTCGTCGCCACGCACCACCTGCGTAATCTCCATCTCCACGTCGTCGACCACGACCGAAAGGTGGTAGGTCGGGAACCCATCGGAACGGATGATCACGAAGTCGTCGATGTGTTCGCGCGCGAACTCAATGTGGCCACGAACGAGATCGGTAAACGATGTGGCACCGGGCGGGACAAAAAAGCGAACAGCCCTGGGTGTGCCGGCCGCTTCCCGAGCGGCGATATCTTCAGCGGACAGCGCCTTGCAGGTCCGGTCATATTTCCATGCGGATCCTGCAGCCTCTGCGGCATCGCGCTTGGCCTTGAGGTCGTCCGGGGTGCAGTAGCAGAAATACGCGTGGCCTGAAGCCACCAGACGATCGGCGGCTGCGCGGTACTTGTCGAGACGTTCGGTTTGAAAATACGGTGCGTGCGGGCCGCCAACGCCGGGCCCTTCGTCCCACGTCAGCCCCAACCACGTCAGGCTGCTGAGAATCCCGCTGACCATGTCGTCAGAGGAGCGGGCGACGTCGGTGTCTTCAATCCGCAGGATGAACGTGCCGCCATGCCGGCGCGCGTACAGCCAGTTGAACAGCGCCGTCCTCGCCCCACCAACGTGCAGGTAACCAGTGGGCGACGGCGCAAATCTCACACGAGGCGGCATGTGGCGATTGTATCCGGCGCGCTTAAGTTCAGCGCACCCTACGCCACCCACACCACCTACACCACCTACATGAGCCCCCTCTCCCTCCCGAACGCCTCGAGGCGCGCGCGGAGCATGTCACGCACCTCGCGGAAGCGCTGCAACGCCTGGTCGGGCGGTGCGCCGGCGGGATCGGGGTGTGGCCAGTGCAGCCGCTCCACCCGGCCTGGATACACGGGACACACCTCTTCGGCACACAGCGTAATCACGAGATCGATGGAATCGGCCGGGATGTCGTCCACGAGTTTCGATGAGTGTCCTGTTGCGTCGATGCCGAGTTCCGCCAATGCTGCGACCGCGTTCGGGTTGACGCGTGTGGGCGCGCTGCCAGCACTCTGGACGATGGCGCGATCGCCGAAGAGCTGGCGGGCCAGCCCCTCGGCCATCTGACTGCGTGCCGAGTTGGCGACGCAGAGGAACAGGAGCCGCAACGGCGCCGACATCAAGCGCCGTGCGCAGGTTTGGTGGCGCGCACAAACGCGCTACCAAACGCGCCATCCACATGCGAGGCGATCGCATCGGCGTCGAGACCGGCTTCCGCGAGGAACGTCTTCGCGTCGGCTGCCCGGTACTCGCGGACCATTTCGATCGTCACATCGGTGAAGCCGGCGGTCTGCAACTTCGCGCGGAAGTCGTCTTCGTGCAGGGCGCCGGCCACACAGCCAATCCACAGCTCGACATTGCGGCGGATCTCGGCGGGAATATCGCGACGGCGTGACACCACGTCGGACACGGCAAAACGTCCCCCGGGCTTCAGCACACGGAACGCCTCAGCAAGCACACGGTCCTTGTCGGCGGACAAATTGATCACGCAGTTCGAGATGATGACGTCCACGCTGTTGTCGGGCAGCGGGATCTCTTCGATGTGCCCCTGCAGAAACTCGACGTTTGTAGCGCCGGCTTTGCGTGCGTTCTCGCGGGCCAGCGACAACATCTGGTCCGTCATGTCGAGGCCGTAGACCTTGCCGGTGGGGCCGACTCGTTTGGCAGACAACAACACGTCGATGCCGCCGCCCGACCCGAGGTCGAGCACGGTCTCGCCGGCGTTCAGAGTCGCCAGCGCGGTGGGATTGCCACAGCCGAGCGACGCCAGCACAGCCTGTTCGGGCAGGCCGTCTGTCTGCAGCGCGTCGTACAAATCACTACTGATGGGGTCACCGCAGCCGCATTCGCCGGGGCCGCAGGTCGCCGAGCCGCCCTTGGCGACGTTCTCGGCAAGGGATCCATAACGTTTTTTGACGGTGAGGGTGAGGTTCTCCATATGCGTTGAAGCGAATATAACGCCGCGTGATATATTCGTCAAGCCATATATGAAGACTGCCTCTCTGGACGCGCTGGAACTGTTGTTCAAAGCCCTGGCCGACGACACACGGTTGCGGATCCTCGCGCTGCTCGCAGCCGGTGAAGTGTGTGTGTGCAACATCCACGGCGCGCTCGACCTGCCCCAGCCGACGGTCTCGAGGCACCTGGCCTACCTCCGCAAGTCAGGCCTGGTGTCTGCCAGACGCGACGGCCTCTGGATGCACTACCGGCTCGCGCTGCCGGCCGCTCCCGCGCTGGCCGGCGTTCTCAAGGCCTCCCTCGAAGCCGTCAACGCCGCGTCGTCGTCAACCGCCGACCGGCGCAAACTGAGCGATCTGGTCTCCATTCCGCTCAAGACGCTGAACGCGGCCGCTGCTAACTGCTGCCGGACGTAGTACGCTATCGTTGTTCGTTCGCCGTGCGGGGTGAGGTGGCTGAGTGGCCGAAAGCGGCGGTTTGCTAAACCGTTGTACGGGCTTAAACCTGTACCCAGGGTTCGAATCCCTGCCTCACCGCCAATTCCGCTTCGCTCCATTGGCGGTTCGGCACGGCTCTCGTGGTCAGCTGGCCTCCGGCTCCGCCTCGGCCAGCAGACCGAATCCCTGCCTCTTGTCCCGCTTGTCCCGCCGAAGCTCTACGCCTTCTTCGTCCGCATCTTGTTGATCTGGCGCACGACCAGAAAAATCGAGAACGCGATCACGAAAAACTCAACGATGTTGTTGATGAAGGCGCCGTAGGCGAGCACTGGAGCGCCCGCTTCGCGTGCGGCGGCCAACGTCGGAAACGGCTCACCGCTCAGCGACACGAAGCGGTTGGCGAAATCCACCCGGCCCAGCGCCAACCCAACCACGGGCATGATCACGTCGGCGACCAGCGAATTGACGATTTTGCCGAACGCGGCACCAATCACCACACCCACGGCCAGATCGATCGCGTTTCCCTGATTCACGAACTGCTTGAATTCACTGAACATGGCGCCCTCCTGTTTCTGAACCCTGGATCCTGGACCCCCGACTTGAGGACCGCATCGTACCTGTCCACGCCCGGATACACTAGAGGTGAATGTCAGCGGCCGTCTGGGCGGTCATCCTCGTCCTTATCCTGATCAACGCCCTCTACGTGGCGGCCGAATTTGCGGCCGTCGGCGTGCGGCGGAGCCGCATCCGACAACTGGCCGATGAGGGCCACTGGCTCGCCACATCCCTCCTACCCGTCGTGGACGACGGGGTCGCGCTCGATCGCTATGTCGGTATCTCGCAGATCGGCATCACCCTGTCGAGCCTGATTCTTGGCGCATTCGCCCAGGCCACGGTGGCCGTGGCCCTTGCGCCGATGTTGGCTGCCTGGTTTCAGTGGGACAGCGAAACCGCGACCTCAACGGCGGCCATCACCGTGTTGTTGACCCTCACCGTCGCGCAGGTCGTGCTCGGCGAACTCGTGCCGAAGTCGCTGGCCCTCCAGTTCCCCACTCAGGTCGCTCTCGCCACGGTCCTGCCGATGCGCTGGTCGCTCGCCGTGTTCCGGCCTCTGCTGGCCCTCGTGAACG
>CAZLJG010000067.1:0-311 GCA_964559545.1 uncultured Solibacteraceae bacterium
GCTACGACACGCTGTCGAAGAAGGAAATTGCGCGCCTCGACAAGGAGCGCCGCAAGCTCTCGAAGAACCTCGACGGCATCCGTGGCATGACACGCCTCCCCGACGCCCTCTTCATCGTGGACACGCGCCACGAACAGATCGCGGTTGATGAAGCGCGCAAGCTCAAGATTCCGGTCATCGGCGTCCATGGGCTCCTGGACAGCGAAGCGACCTGGGTGCCCCTCATCAACAGCCTCCGCGGCGATCCGGAGATTCGAAAACGCTATCAGTTCTGGTTTTCAGCTATCCCAGCGGCTACCCCTATCCGCTTT
>CAZLJG010000067.1:321-13245 GCA_964559545.1 uncultured Solibacteraceae bacterium
GTGGTCGACACCAACTGCGACCCCGACCAGGTGGATTACGTGATCCCGGGCAACGACGACGCGTTGCGGTCGATTCGCTTGTTCGCGGCCGGCATCGCCGACGCGATTCTCGCGGGTCGCGGCATCGCCGAGTCAGCGGCTGCGGAGTCCATGCCGGCGAAAGCCGACAAGGACGCCGAGACCGAGACGCCCGCGGCGACCGTCTAGACACTTTTAAGTAGCCAATGAGGCGATGGGGCAATGAGCCAATGGGCCTCATTGCCCCATTTGTCCGTTTACGTGTGTATTCAAGGAACCAACAATGGCCGAAATCACTGCTCAGCTCGTTAAACAACTTCGCGATGCCACCGGCGCCGGCATGATGGAATGCAAGGCCGCTCTCGTGGAGTCCAACGGCGACCTCGACGCCGCCACCACCGTCCTCCGGAAGCGGGGACTCGCGCAGGCCGCGAAGAAGTCCGGCCGCTCCACCTCGGAAGGCGTCATCGGGTCCTACATTCACCTGGGCGGCAAGATCGGCGTGCTCGTGGAGGTCAACTGCGAGACCGACTTCGTGGCGCGCACGGAAGACTTCCAGAACCTCGTGAAGGAACTCGGCATGCACATCGCCGCCGCGTCCCCGCTGTACGCGCGTCGCGAAGACGTGCCGGCCGATGTCATTGAGAAGGAAAAGGCCATCTACCGCGCGCAGCTCGAAAGCGCCGGCAAGCCCGCCAACGTGATCGACAAGATCCTCGAAGGCAAGATCAACAGCTACTACGAGCAGTTTGTGCTGCTCGACCAGCCGTCGATTCGCGACCCGAAAGTCACGATCGGCCAGCTGGTGACGGCTGCCATCGCCAAACTCGGCGAAAACGTCTCGATCCCCCGCTTCGCGCGGTTCAAGGTCGGCGACAACAGCTAGGCCAGCGCGGCCCGGCAGTACACGACGCACTTCTTCGTCTCCGCGACGGCATCGGACCCTTCGGGTATCGGGTACTCGAGTTCGACCGTCGCGGGGAATTTCCAGGCCCGAGCCTTCATGGCCTGCAGAATCTCGCGAATCGGGGTGTCCCCCGTTCCCCACGCGACATTCGCCCCACCGTTCTCCTTCGACTTCCGATCCTTGATGTGCACGCTCGAGATGCGTGCATGGTGCTTCTGCAGGAACTCGACCGGCGTGCCGCCGATGTTCCCCGCCGCCACGTAGTGGCCCAGATCGACATTCGCCATGTTTCCCGGCGACAACTCAAACGCCCGATCAAACGCGGTCATTGTCCCCTGCAGGTGCGTGTGATACGCCGCGTAGATCTTCCGCCTCATGGCGAACTCGCCAATACGCTTCAGCTGCGCCTCGTCACTGGGCAGCTCGAGTGTGGTGTGAGTGCACCCGAGCGCCTCGGCCACGTTGAACACGTACTCGAACTCCTCGTCCGACATGTTCGGACTGAGTATCTTCACCGCATAGATCGACACGCCGGCGTTGTTGTACATCGTGCGCAGCGCCTTGAACCGGTCCATCGAGACTGACAGCCGCCAGGCCTTGAGCTCGGCCTGCGCGGCCTGCTGCGCAGCGCGTTGAGCGGCGATCTCCTCTGGCGTGCGCTGCACGCCTCGCCCACCACGGCCGCCTCCGCCGCCGCCGCGGCCGGCTGAAGGCCGTCCCGCGAACGACTCCGCCGGGTCCCCCATCAATTCGACGGCGCTGATGCCCGAGTCGAGGATGTATTTGAGTGTGGCTTCCGCGCTCTGGTCAGCCATGCTGCGGTAGCTGTACGTGATGGCGCCAATCTGCACGCCATTGATCAGCGACGTCGGTCGGGCTTGGCCAAGACTGGCCGCGGACAACGGTGTGCCGAGCAGTCCCAGGGCGGGTGTGGCGGTCAGGGCAAGTTTCGTGAACTCGCGGCGCGTGTATGGCATGGTCGGGCGATTCTACGCCGGAACTGCGGACCGCGGACCGCGGACCGGACCGCGGACTATAATGGTCCTCCGTGTCTACCCCCGCCTATCAACGTGTCCTCCTGAAGATCTCCGGCGAAGCCCTGATGGGCGATCAACCGTTTGGCATCGACCCTGCGGTTGCCACACAGGTGGCCAAGGAGATCGGTGAAGTCGCCGCCATGGGCGTGCAAATCGGGGTCGTCGTCGGCGGGGGCAACCTGTTTCGCGGCCTTGCGGCCAGCGCCAAAGGCATGGACCGCGCGACTGCGGACTACATGGGCATGCTGGCGACCGTGATTAACGCCCTGGCCCTGCAGGACGCGCTTGAAAAGCTTGGCGTGTCGACGCGCGTGGCAGCGGCCATCGAAATGCGCGCCGTCGCGGAGCCGTTCATCCGGCGCCGCGCGGAACGGCACCTCGAAAAGGGCCGCGTGGTCGTGTTTGCCGCCGGCACTGGCAATCCCTACTTCACGACGGACACTGCGGCGGCCCTGCGCGCCATGGAAATGAAATCCCAGGTGATCCTCAAGGCCACGAAGGTGGACGGCATTTACACCGCCGACCCCATGCTCCACCCGGAGGCGACCAAATACGACACGTTGTCCTACCTGGAAGTGCTCGAGCGGGGCCTCAAGGTGATGGACGCCACGGCGATCTCGTTGTGTATGGACAACAAGCTGCCCATCATCGTGTTCAAGCTCCGCGAAGCGGGCAACCTCCGACGGGTCATCATGGGGGAACCCGTCGGCACCACCGTTCGCATCTGACCCTCCCCTGCTGGACAGAAACGACCATGGACGTCAAAGATCTCAAAGAACTCTCGGCGGAAGTCTCCAAACGGATGAATGGCGCGCTGGAACATGTGCGCAAGGAACTGAGTGGCGTGCGGACAGGCCGCGCGTCGGTGTCGATTCTCGACCCCGTGCAGGTCGAGGCCTACGGCAGCATGATGCCGCTCAATCAGGTGGCGCAGCTCTCCATTCCCGAACCGTCACTGATCGTGGCGCAGCCGTTTGACCCGCAGCTGACGGGAGCCATCGAGCGCGCGATTCAGAAGAGCAACCTCGGTCTCAATCCGGCGTCAGACGGCAAGGTGTTGCGAATTCCGCTGCCGTCTCTCACCGAGGAACGGCGCAAGGAACTCTCGCGCCTGGTTCACAAGTACGCCGAAGACGGCCGCAACGCTGTGCGCGCGGTGCGCCGCGATGCCAACGACCGGCTCAAGAAGATGCTGAAGGACCACGCCATCTCGGAAGACGATGAGCGGCGCGGCCTCGAAGACGTGCAGAAGATCACGGACCAGCACGTGGCCATGATCGACGAGATTCAGAAGAAAAAAGACGTCGAGCTCCTCGGCAAATAGCCGTGGCCACCTACTTCAGCCATCTGGAATGTTCGGTGCCCTGCGGGGCGCCGGCCTACGACGCCCGCACGACGCAGCATCTGTGCACGTGTGGCGCGCCGCTCCTTGCCCGTTATGACATGGAGGCGGCGAAGGCGTGGTCGCGCGAATCCCTGGCGGCCCGGGAACCCTCGATGTGGCGGTACCGCGAGCTGATGCCGCTGTTCGACGGCGAGGCCCCGGTGACGCTTGGTGAAGGCTGGACGCCGCTGCCCCACGCGAAGCGCCTCGGCGCGGCAGTGGGCCTGTCGCAGCTGTACATCAAGGACGAATCGCTCAACCCCACGAACTCCTTCAAGGCCCGCGGCCTCTCGGCTGCGGTCACACGCGCGCATCACCTGGGTGCGAAGGTGTTGTCGATCCCGACGGCCGGCAACGCCGGCAACGCGATGGCCGCGTACGCCGCGCTGGCCGGGATCACCGCAAAGGTGTTCATGCCGAAGGACGTCAAGACGCCCTTCATCCGTGAATGTGAGCTGTACGGCGCCGACGTCACGCTCGTGGACGGGCTCATCACCGACGCCGGCCGCATCGCCGCGGAAACCGGCAAACCGCTCGGTTGGTACGACGTCTCCACGCTCAAGGAGCCGTATCGCATCGAAGGCAAGAAGACGATGGGATACGAGCTGGCGGAACAGTTCAACTGGGTGCTGCCTGACTGGATCATCTATCCAACCGGCGGCGGCACCGGCATGGTCGGCATGTGGAAGGCCTTCGCCGAAATGAGCGCCCTCGGCTGGATCGATCCCGTGAAGCGCCCGAAGATGGTGACTGTGCAGGCGGCCGGCTGCGCCCCGATCATCAAGGCCTACGACGAAGGTGCGGAGCGGTCGGTGCTCTGGCCAAACGCGCATACAGCGGCGGACGGTCTGCGTGTACCCAAAGCCATCGGCGACTTCCTGGTGCTGCGCGCGGTGCGCGAGAGCGGCGGCGGAGCTGTGGCCGTGACTGACGCCGACATGATCGCCTGTATGCGCGAGATCGGTCGCCTCGAAGGTGTCAGCGCCGCGCCCGAAGGCGGCGCCGCGTTGCACGCCATCAAAGTGCTCATCGCCCAGGGCCGCATCCAGCCGCACGAGAAGGTCGTGCTCTTCAACACCGGCGGCGCGCTCAAGTATCTCGACGTTCTCGGGTAGCCGTGTCGATTGGGATCCTGTTCACCGGCGGCACCATCGCGATGCGCGTGGACCCGGTGTCGGGTGCGGCGGCGCCCTCCATGTCCGCGGCCGACATCGTCGCCGAGATTCCGACGCTGGGACAGGTCGCGGATTTTGAGATCGAAGAGTTCTCGCGGCTGCCCGGTCCGCACGTCACGCCGGAGCAAATGTGGCGACTGGCGTGCCGCGCGGCGGCATGGCTCGACCGGCCCGACATCGACGGCCTGGTGATCACACACGGCACAGACACCATCGAAGAGACCGCGTTTCTGCTCGACCTGGTGCTGACGTCCGACAAACCGGTCGTGCTTGTCGGTGCCATGCGCACGGTATCGGATCCGAGCTGGGATGGCCCTGCGAATCTGATCGCCGCCGTCCGCGTCGCAGCCACAGAGGGCGCGCGCGGCCTTGGTGTGCTGGTCGTCATGGATGACCACGTCTTCCCTGCCCGAGAAGTGCGGAAACTCCACACCGAATCGTCTGGGTCCTTTTCGACGCCTGAATTCGGCCCGCTCGGCGTGGTGGACTCCGGGCGCGTGGTGCTCCGCCGCCGCACCGTCGCGCGTCCGCAGTGGCAGGACCCCGGCGCTGAACCTGGCCTGCGCGTTCAGCGACTCGACACCCGCGTGGCGCTGATCCAGGCCTACACCGGCATGGATGACTTCCTGATTCGATCATTGATCGGTCACGACACACGAGGCCTGGCGATCGTCGCGTTTGGACGTGGCAATGTGCCCCCGTCGATCGTGCCGGTGATCGCGGATGCCGTGTTGTCGGGCATGCTCGTCACCGTGTCGTCCCGATCGATGGCGGGCCGCGTCGAAGCACGCTACGGATACGATGGCGGCGGCCTGCAGCTCAAGAACGCGGGCGCCGTACTCGCCGGCGATCTCTCGGCGTCACAAGCCAGACTGCTGCAGATGGTTGCCCTTGGCCTGCACTGCGACGTGCCTCGCGCCGCCGATCTCATCCGCCACTTCGCCGACTGCGACTAACCCGCCTTCGTCACCCTCAGGAAGGTGATGTTATCGAACGGGTCGTGAAACTGTTCGACGTCTTCAATGTCCCCATGCGGGACCGCACGCAGAAGGGCCAGCATCTCCGCGTCGTTCCGGTAGGTCAGGTGCCAGTCCATCATGCCTTCCATGTAGCCGACGTCGGCGATGTCAGGCAGAAAATTGGCGAGCAGCAGGACGCCACCTGGCCGGACCGAATCAAACATCCTCGTGGTCAGGCGCGTGGCGGCTGAGTCCGGCAGATAGTCATACAACCCGGCGCTGTAGCAGAGGTCGGACGTCGGCAGCACCGTGCGACCGGCAATGATGTGCCGCACCGAGCCCACACGCGCGTCCACGGCGTACCGCGCGTAGTCCCGCGCGATGACGGCCAGGCTCTGCTCGTCCTGATCAAAGGCCGTCACGGACGCCTGACCATCGTGAATCGCCGACGACAGGTCGGCCTCCCGGAGGTGGCCGGCGGCCACCGCCACCACATCGATGGAGCGTCCGATCCGCTCGACCTCTCCATCGATGGTGTCGGCCAGCAGCTGCCGGCGGTACCGCACTGCCGTGGGCGCCGCGGTGTTGGTGCAGTAGTGAAACAGCCGCTTCGTCATATCCGACAACCCGTTCAGAATCTGGGGCGGCCGGCCATAGATGAAATCCATCATGACGGCGTCACCGGCGTAGCCACGCGGCTTGGTGAACGCGCGTTTGGTGAAGGGATCCAGATGGACCACCTCGCGCAGGGGATGCGTGCGCACCCGTTGATTGACGAACTCCAGCCACTGCTCGCGGCTGTACTCGCGCCTGGCGCCGAACAGTCGTTTGGCCAGACGGGCCATGCCGCAGCAGATGTTGCCCCGATCGATGTCAGCGAGTGCCATATCCATGGCTGTAGTGACGGACGTGTCCGCTCAATTCCGTTCACGTACGGATTTTGTGCGCGGCGTCCGTCACTGAGGACATGTCGATATCCCCGCAAACAGCACAGGACATCCGCCGGCTTCGGGCCGGGTTGCCTCCCGAGGCCTTTCTTCCCAACCATCGTCGAATTCTGGACGCGGTGGTCCATACGTGTGTCATCGGCCTCGGCATCGCCGGCGTCCGGTGGCTCCCATGGCTCGGTCCGCTGGCGGCCGTTGTCATCGGGCACTCGTTGGCCTGCCTGGCCTTTATCGGGCATGAGGCCTGCCACAACGCGGTCGTCAGGCAGCGCTGGGGCCGAAACCTGCTGTGTTACTGGACGTTCGGACTGAACATCGTGCCACTGGCGATGTGGAATCGATTGCACAACGATGCCCATCACCAGAACGCGGGCACATGCGAAGACCCCGATCGGCCGTTCCTCGAGGATGAAAAAACGACGGCCCGCCGCTGGTATGCGCAGCTCCTCTATCCGAGTGACGACACCTTTGTCGGCATCCTGGTCTTCGCACACTTCGTGACGTACCTGGCGCGCAACATCGCCACGGTGTTTTATCCCGCGCCGCACAAACCGTTCAGCGTACCGGCCCGCCCCGCCTACTCGCCCGCAGAGCGATGGGCGGTGGCGGCGGAACTCGTCTGGATCGGAATGCTGCAGGCCGGGATCTTTGTGGCCGTCGGCAGCGACTGGATGCGCTACCTCTGGGTCGGTCCCGCGGCGCTGGTGGTGGCGTCAGGGGTGGTCATGGCGTACGTCTTCACGAACCACTTCCTGAATCCCATCGATCACGTACCGGATCCCGTGATGGGCACGACATCAGTGATCGTGCCGAAGATCTTCGATCGTCTGCACGGCCACTTCTCGTATCACACCGAACATCATCTGTTCCCGTCGATGAATTCCGACTATTACCCAGCCGTCAGTGCCGCACTTCGGGCGACGGCCCCGGAGCGGTATCAGCAGCTGGCGTTCGGCGAGGCGTGGCGTCGCCTCTGGCGACAACCGGCGTTCAGGAAGATCGGGGAGTAGTCGCGGAGGCTTTGCGCGCCTTCACGCGGCGCTTGTTGAGGAACGGCCAGAGCCACATCCACATGCCGCTGCCCCAGAGGAACAGCAACACGATGGCGGATGGGAAGACGATCCACATCTTGTAGGTGTCGTTGACGATCGAGCCGTCGTGCAGCGCTTCGAGCCAGTCACTGCGGCGGTAGGCCACCTGCATGACGCGACCATCTGTGGTATCGATCTGCACTTCCCAGTCGTTCATCAACGTGGCCTTCGCCACGCCGCGATCGGGACGGACGTCGAGGCGTTTGACGTCCTCCCACCCGGCGACCTTCACCTCGGGATGCTGATGTGTCTTGAGCGCCGTCAGGATGTCCGTCAGCTCGATGTGCGGCGCCTTTTCGCGCCCACGATGTTCGACCGGCTGCACCCACGACCAGTTCTTCTTCAACTGGAGGACAATGCCGCTGCCGATCACCACGAGAAGGGGGATCGCGATCAGGGCGCTGCCCCAGTAGTGGAGCTTTCGGTTCAAGACATTGCCGGACATGTAGTTAGCGGGACGATCGTAGGAGGCCGGCGCTACTTACTACCAGCACTAGTCACCGAAGCAGATGCCCACGTGTCTGGCCGACCGCACGATGTCCGATTCGAGCGGCACAGTCCGGGTGCGGCCGACGATGTCTTCGATGGGAATCGGCACGACGTCTGGTGGATGCAGCGCGGTCATCACGCCGAACGTCCCCTGCTCCATCAGTTCGAAGGCGTAGGTGCCGAAGCGCGTGGCGAGCATGCGGTCGTAGGCCGTCGGTGACCCGCCGCGCTGGAGATGGCCGAGCACAACATGCCGGCACTCCTTGCCCGTGAGCGGTTCGAGCTGGCGCGCGACCTGTTCGCCGATGCCGCCCAGGCGCTCCATCTTCTCGACCGTGCCGGCCGACTGCAACACGCGGCCGCCGCCGACCGCCGTCGCCCCTTCGGCCGCGACGACGATGCTGAAGCGCGCGCCCCACCGCTCGCGCGCGCGAATGTGTTCCGCCACCTTGTCGAGGTTGTAGGGAATTTCCGGAATGAGCACCACGTCAGCGCCGCCGGCGATGCCGGAGTGCAACGCGATCCAACCGGCATACCGGCCCATCACTTCGACCACCATCACGCGGTGATGCGCTTCCGCCGTCGAATGCAGCCGATCGATCGCATCGGTCGCACACTCGACCGCCGTCTCAAATCCGAACGTCATCGTGGTGCCGACGATGTCGTTGTCGATCGTCTTCGGGACGCCGACCATCGGCACGCCGCGCTTCTGCAGTTCGTAGGCGATCGCCAGCGTGCCATCGCCACCGATCACCACGAGGCCGTCGAGTCCGAGTTTGTGGAAATTCTCGACGCAGCGCTCGGAGTAATCGACAGGGCCGCTCTCCGTGCTCAGCGGATACGCAAACGGGTTGCCGCGATTGGTGGTGCCGAGAATTGTGCCGCCAAACCGCAGGATGCCGGTCACATCACGCGGCGTCAACACGCGCGAGCGCTCCGGATAAATCAGGCCGTCAAAACTGTCCTCGAGGCCGAGGCACTCCACACCGGCGTTGGTCGCCGACTTCACCACCGCGCGGATGACCGCGTTCAGTCCCGGGGCATCCCCGCCGCCCGTCAGGACGCCAATGCGTTTCAAGCTCATGAGACCAGTGTAAGGGCATCGACCTGATACGCTTGAGTGCGAAGGAGCTTGTAAATGTCTCGTGACGAAGCGAATGCGCTGCTGGCGCTCAAGAATGCCTGGTTGGGAGTGGCGGATACCGCCGGGACACTGCAGGGGGCACTGCCGGGGATCGAGGCACTAGCCGCGGACACCCCGCTCAAGAGCCTCGACCTCGAGACCTATCACCGGCTGGCCTCGGCCCACGCCACATCGGTCCTGGCGCTCAAGGGGCTGATCGACGAATTGCAGCGGCAGGCCGCGCGCGAGTAGTGCTACAATTTGGGTTCGCCGCACCCGCGGTGAACCCGTCTGTGGGCCGCTAGCTCAGCTGGGAGAGCGCTACGTTCGCATCGTAGAGGTCGCGAGTTCGATCCTCGCGCGGTCCACCAAATTCCTTCACTGACAACTGATGGGAGTAACATGGCTCCTATGCGCTTTCGAGTGCCGTCCAGAGCCGCCTTCGGGTCGGCAGTGCTTGGCCTGTGGCTGGCGGTGTGGCCGGTCATGGGGTCCCAGCCTGCCCCGCAGGCCCAGACGCCGGCCCCGGCGGACCTGCAGCGGTCGCTCCAGAAGCGGTATGCCGGCATCAAGGACTTCCGCGCGGACTTCATCCAGACCGCCAAGGGCGGCGTGCTCCGGACCGTCGTGAATGAACAGCGCGGCGAGGTCAAGATCAAGAAGCCGGGTCGCATGCGCTGGACGTATGGGCCCCCCGATCGGCACATCTTTGTGGCCGACGGCGCGCGTATCTACTTCTACAACCCCGCCGACCGGACGGGCCACACCAGCCCCATCCCCACCGGCGACAACCTCTCGGCGCCGGCGTTGTTCTTGACCGGCCGGGGCGACCTCGAACGCGACTTCACGGCGACCATGCCGGCCACCCAGCCCGCCGGCGAGTGGCACCTCGTGCTGACACCACGGCGGGCGCAGGACGACTTCAAGACCCTCACCGTGATCGTCGACCGCGCGTCGCTTGCGTATCGGGGCTTTGCGTGGACCGATCACCAGGGCGCCGCGCACACGATTCGATTCTCGAATCTGCGAGAAAACGTCGGCCTCTCGGACAAGGAGTTCGCCTACGCCTTCCCGAGGGGCACACACATCACAACATCCAGTGGAGGCCTGTAGCCCATGCGCGCTCTGACCCTCGTCGTCGCGCTCGGACTTGCCGCCGGGTGCGCCACGACCAGCACACTCAAACTCGCCCAGCGCGCGGAAGCTTCGGAAGACTTCGACCTCGCGGTGGTGCAATACAGCCGGCTCGTGCGTGAGTCCCCCGAGAGCAGTGAGGCCCGCCTTGGCCTCGAACGAGCGCGCCTCCGGGCGGCCCAGCACCATCTGGGACGAGGCCGGCGCCTCTTCTCGCAGGGACGGTACGACGACGCAGTGGCCGAGCTGCAGCTGGCGAACGAACTCAACCCGTCGGATGCGGTGATCGAGTCCGACTTGCGTGCCGCGCGAGCGGCCCAGCGCGCGCGGCTGTCATCCCCCGAGGGAGGCCCGACCACGCTGGAGAGCCTGCTGACGCGGACGCGCAATCTGCCACCCGCCGGCCTCGACCTGCCGGAGGTCACCCTGCCGGCGACGATCGACACCGGGACCCAGACGACCAGCCGGCAGTTGTATCTGATGCTCGCGCGGCTTGGCGAATTGAGCGTGGTGTTTGATCCCACCTTCCGCGAGTCGCCAGCCGAAGTGAGCCTGCGGAACATGACGCTGCGGCAGGGCCTCGACGCCACCGCGGCGGTGAGCCAGACGTTCTACAAGGTGACGGCTCCCAAGACCATCACCGTGATTCCGGACAATCCACAGAAACGTCGCGACTACATCGACGAACAGGTACGCACGTTCTACGTCAGCAACCTCGACATGAAGGAGGTCATCGACCTGCTGCGAACCGCGGGCGACGTCCGCAGGTTGCAGGCGACCAGCACCAACACGCTGACGGTGGTCGACACGCCCGAGCGGCTCGAGACGGTGTCGAAGATCCTCGCGGCGATCGACAAGGCGCGTCCCGAGGTCATCATCAATGTCGAGATCCTCGAGATCGACCGCACAAACTTGCGGGAATACGGCCTGCAGCTTGCCTCGACAGGCTCACCGGGCGTCGATGGCGCGATCGGACCGGGCGCCAACCAGACACTCGAGAGCCTGCGTAATCTGACCCAGGCCAACATCCTGGTGTCCGGCGTGCCATCACTGTATTACCGGTTGCTGAAGACCGACACAAACACCCGCACCCTCGCCAATCCCCATCTTCGATCGGTGGACAGCACGCTGGCGCAGGCGAAGTTCGGCGAGCGCGTGCCCATCCCGACCTCCCGCGTCGTCCCCCTGTTTCAGGGAGGCGCTGATCAGCAGGTCATCGAAAACGTGACCTACGAAAACATCGGGGTCAACATCGACATCACGCCTCGGGTTCACGCCAACAACGACGTCACGCTCCAGGTGAAAGTCTCGTTGAGCAGCGTCTCAGGCACGGGCTTCTCCGGGTATCCGACCTTCGGCAACCGAGAGATCAGCACGACCCTGCGCTTGCGCGACGGCGAGACCAACATCATGGCGGGCTTGATTCGTGACAACGAGCGCACGGTCGCCAGCGGCATCCCGGGATTCTCCGACCTGCCGGTCATCGGTCGCCTGTTCGCCCGCAACAAGCGCGAAACCCAGGAAACCGACATCGTGCTCACCCTCACCCCGCACATCGTCCGGGTGCTCGACCTGACCGAGGAAGACCTGCGCCCCTTCCGCATCCCCCGTGATGGCTCAGGCACCCTGCCTGTCGAGCTCACCCCCATCGTGCCGCCGCCGCCCAGGGACCCCGTCAAAGGCGGCGGAGGCGGGTTCTAACCGCCCATCTGCTAAGCTGCGCATCGTCATATGTCGATATTCATGGTCGTCCGGATCGCGCTGAAGGCCCTCAACCGCAACAAGATGCGCACGTCGCTCACGATGCTCGGCATGATCATCGGGGTCGGCGCCGTCATCACGATGATCGCGCTGGGCAACGGAGCCCAGGCGGCGATCGAGGAACAGATTCGCGGCGCCGGCACGAACATGATCACGATCTTCCCTGGGTCGGTGACCACCGGTGGCGTGCGCATGGGTGAAGGCCAGTCCATCCGCCTCATGCCTGTTGATGCAGCGGCGCTCCGGTCGGTACCCGGCGTGGCGTTCGTGGCCGAGGGGGTGTCGGCACGGCAGCAGGTCGTGGCGGGCGCCGCCAACTGGAACGCGTCGATTGTCGGGACCAATGTGGACTTCACCCAGGTGAAGTCCTGGCCGATGAAATACGGCTCGTTTTTCTCCGAGCAGGACGTGCAGAGCGCGGCGAAGGTCATCGCGCTCGGTGTGAATGTCGCCGAAATTCTCTTTGGCGCGGACGTGGACCCGACGGGCCAGAACGTGCGTCTGCGGAATCACGTGGTGAAGGTCGTCGGTGTCATGGCCCCCAAGGGCGCCTCCTCGTCGGGCCAGAACCAGGACGACCAGGTGTTCATGCCGTACACCACGGTGCTGAAGAAGATCACCGGCCAGCAGAACCTGTCCTACATCCTCGTGTCGGCGGACAACGGCGACACGATTGCCGAGACGGCCGAGGCCGTGAAAAACGCACTGCGGGTCGCACATGAAATTCCGCCCGGCGGCGAAGACGACTTCCGCGTGCAGACGCAGGACGACATGGTCGCCATGCGCACGGAACAGGCCAACACGATGACGTCGCTTCTGGCCGGCATTGCCGCCGTGTCCCTGATGGTCGGCGGCATCGGCATCATGAACATCATGCTGGTGTCGGTCACCGAGCGCAC
>CAZLJG010000068.1:0-13171 GCA_964559545.1 uncultured Solibacteraceae bacterium
GTTGGCGGCACCAACCGCAGCGACGTTGGCCTTCATGTCGATGCTCTGTCCCGCACCGGCCGGTCCTTCAAGACCGGGACCAACCAGCTGGAGGCCGTCTGCCTTGAAACCCATGGCGTTGCCGGTGAATACGAACACCCGACCGGGGCCACCCGCGGCGGGCGCACCTGGCGCACCGACCCACACTTCCTTGTCGTCAGCCGCGAGCGCCACGCCGAAGCGATCCGTGCGGAGACCCGCCGGCGCCGCGAGGCGCGCGACTTCGAACCACGTGAAATTGCCCGACGCGGGGGGCGCTGCCGGCGCGGCCTGCTGCGCACCCTGTGCGCCACCACCGGCGCGACCACGTCCGCCGACCTGCGCCACCCGACGGAACACGTAGGCGGCGCCGTACCCGCCGGCATCACCCGGCGCGGTCACGACGACCTGGTCACCCGAGAGGGAGAGACGGGTGCCGAAGGCCTCGTTGCCGTTGACACCAAGAGGAGCAAAGGTCCGCTGGCTGACCCAGGCTGGATCCGCAAACGCAAACTCGTGCACCACACCCGCGCGACCCGACTGGCCCGTGGCCGAGATGAGCACGGTTGGGCCCTGCGCCGCGATCGCCGCACCAAATTCGTCGGCGGCGTTGTTCGCATCGGCCGACTGAATCGTGGAGTGATACGTGTACTGGCCGTCGGCACCGCGACGGAAGGCAAACACCGCACCACCGGGAATCGGTGGGGCATCAGCCGCCTGGCCGCCTCGACCGCCGGCACGTCCGCCGCGGCCCGCGCCAACCACCTGCTTGCCGACGAGCAGCCAGTCACCGGTGGCCGCCATGGCCGTGCCGAAATTCACCGGGGCTTCAGCCGTGGCGCCGGGCAGGGAGGTGGCCGACACCATCCCGCTGTGCGTCCAGTTCGTGCCCTGTTTCGTGAAGACGTGCACCGTCTGGTTGCCGGCACCGATGAACAGCGACGTGCCGTTCAGCGCAAGCGACACGCCGAACTGATCGAGCACTGCGGCGTTTGGCGCCGTCAGTGTCGCCGCCTGCTGCCATGACCCGCCGGTCTTGCGGTAGACGTAGACCATGCCCGGGCGGAACTGATTCGCCGCTTCGGCGGAGAACACCTCGTTGTCACCCACCAGCACCGTGCCGCCGAAGCCGACCAACTCGGCATTGACCGCGCTGGACGCGCCGACCACGGGGGAGGAGCCAAACTGGCTCGCAAGGAACGTCGCCGCAAACACCGCGGCCAACATCAGACTTCGTCGAACTACTCGCATGGAATCGCCTCCGGACACTGGGAAAGTGCCCGAAGTCTACCGTACAGAAACCGAATCAGGCCGGGATCTTGGCGGCAAGGCCCGTGAGCACGCGGCCGGGGCCGATTTCTTCGAAGGTGGTGACACCCGCGCGTTTCAGGAACTGAATCGATTCGACCCAGCGGACGGGCGAGGTCAGCTGTCGCGTCAGCAGGCTCTGGACCTGGCCGGCCTCGTATGGCCGTGCGTCGACGTTGGAGATGACCGTCATCGCAGGCGCGCCGAAACTGAACCCATTCAAGTACCCCGCGAAGGCGTCGCGGGCCTCCTGCATGTAGGGGGAGTGAAAGGCGCCACTCACATTCAATGGCAGATACATGCGGGCTCCTGCCGCAAGAAATGCGCTCTCAGCCCGCCGCACGTCATCGTGCGGGCCTGACACCACGTTCTGTTCCGGCGAGTTGATGTTGGCGAGTGTGATGGTGGCGAGCGCCTCGCGGTGCAGCACCTCCCGCACCTGGTCGGCATCAAGGCCGATCACGGCCGCCATCCCGCCGCCGCGCGCCTCGGCCATGAGGGCACCGCGCCGCTGCACCAACCGCAGCCCCGTGGCGAAATCAAAGACGCCGGCGGCGCACAACGCGTTGTACTCGCCGAGGCTGTGTCCGAGAATCCACGCCGGCCGCACGCCAGTCGTCTGGACGGTTCGCAGGAATGACAGGTGATTCACGACGAACAGTGCAGGTTGTGTGCACTGCGTCTGGCCCAGTCGGCCGTCAGGATCGTTCAGACACATGTCGACGATGGAGTAGCCGAGGATGTCATTGGCAACGGCCACTTCGTCGGGAAACGCCCCAAACAGATCCGCTCCCATGCCCTTCTTTTGCGACCCCTGGCCCGGCAGCATGAAACACAGCCCGGGCGCCGACTCGGCCACCGGTGTCACGTCATCCAGATCGAAGTACCCCTGATGGCCTTCGAGATAGATGGCCGGTTTGCGCCCGAACAGGATCACGGCGGCCGACCGCGTGCGTTTGACCTCCGTGTACCCCGCGACGGTGACTGACGTGTTGATCGGGTGCGACTGATTCCACTGCGCCACCCGGTCGGCCGCTGTCATTTGCGCCTCTTGAGTGATTCGGTCAAGCCGATGACGACCTCCGTCTCCTCAACGGTCTCGGCCGCTTCCATGCCCTCGGCGAGTGACTTCAGCGTATGCAGCAAGCCGAAGACGACGGCCCCATGGTGGGCGCCGACCGTTTCAAGGGAGAGCTCGGACATGCCGTAAATGGCTTCGGTGAGTCCGGTCAACATCAGAATCAAACCGACTGCGAAATTCACCCACGGATTGGTCACGATGCGTTTCAACATGGTTGGTGCGTCTCCTGCCGTCTGCGGCGCCGAATAGTATAATCGCCGTCATCATGCAGCGTCGCTTCCTCCGTGTTGCTCTCATGCTGGTGCTGCTGTGCGGCGTCGCGTCACTCGCGGCGGCACAGGCCCAGCCGTCCCCAACCGCGCCGCCCCCCGCCGCGCCTCCCAAGGTGAGCGGCATGCTTGCCGCCGCGTTGTCTCTGGAAACAGGAAGCACCGATCTGTTTTCAACGACGCTCTCGGCCAACGCGTCGGTCCGGCATTCCGCGAAGTCCACGTTCACGTTCGACTTCCTGCATATGCAGGTCAAGTCGAAGCTGCCGGGCATGCAGACGCGAACGACGCTCAGCAACAGTCAGACGGCGCACCTCAAGTTCGAACATGATGCGACCGACCGCGTCGTGTTCCTCGCCCAGACCACGGGCACGCTCGACGACGTGCGTGACATTCGACGGCTTGAGCAACTGGTTGGCGTCGGGATGACGGCCGGCACCCGCCAGAAGGCGTTCCTCCAGGTGGTTCCCGTGGTCGCCGTCATGCTCCAGGACAAGAACATCGAACTGGAAAAACACACCCAGATCGGCGCGGGCGTCAATCAGAATCTGACGTATCAGATCAATCCCACCTGGTCGGTCTCACAGTCGCTGCTGTACCGGTACTACTTCGGCAACGACGACGACTACGTGGTGGAAGCGACCGCGGCACTGATGGGCAAGGTCACCACCCGGCTCGGGCTGCAGGTCAGCTTCACCCACAACCACGAAAATCTGGTGATGCCGGGGAAGCTGAAGCGGTATCAGAAGCTCCAGGCAGGGTTGACGTACTCGTTTTGATGGTTCTAAACGGAGCCCAGGGGCGTCAGCCCCTGGGTTGACAACCCCCGGGCACTTGCCGACAATAAGCGCCATGAGCGAAGCCGCCAGCACGTCCAAAAAACCGTCCAAGTCAGTCGCCACGTCGTCCGACGAGACCAAGACGGAGACCATGCCGCTGCTGGACCATCTCAAGGCCGGCGCGGGCGACCTGGCGATGCAGCACCTGCATGGGCTGTCGATGGGCCTGACCTCGTTCCTCGCCGATCACGAAAAGGCGTCGGCCGAGGGCAAGGACGAGCGGTTCCAGACGCTACGGCATCTGACCGAGGCGCACCGCAAGTATCGTGAGCACACCCACGACGCGCATCACACGTTCATTCACCACGTGTTGAACCACTGGGCGCCCCAGAAGTGAACTGATCGAGGTAGCCGGTCAGCGCCTGTCGTCCTGTCTCAACGAGCAGGTCGACTTCCTTTTGTGCAATTTTGAAGTGGACGGACGAGATGCCCGTGGCATGTACGTTCACCATGACTGTGCGGCGTTGAATGCTCGGCACCTGCAGCGACGTGGACACGCCGATGATGATCGCCTCCATCAACGACTTCATGTACGCCTCGATATTCCCGTAGCCGAGGCCATCGTCCGGCCGCGCCGCGTTGGTTTTGGGCGCCAGGAACATGAACCCGAGCGTCTCGGGATTGGCCTCTTCACCGGCGGGCAGGAACGGCGGTTCGTCAAAAAATGAGATGGGGTAGTTGTTCATCATGCCCCCATCGGCATGGATGTGTTGATTGCCGATGCCAGGGATTTTCCAGGCGGGAAAGACCATGGGAAGCGCCATGGAGGCCCGCACACCCTGCAGGATGGTCACATCAGGGGTGAGCCGGGCCGACAACTCCACGTAGGTCTGGGTGTTGAGGTCGCTGGCGAACACGTAGAGGTCGCGGCCGCCCCGTTCACGCAGCTGGGCAAACGTGAGGTCGCCGTCCCCCTGGCCCCGTGGGGAGTCCGCAATCAGCTTGTGGAGCCAGTTCATGACGAAGTCGCCCTGAAAGAACCCGTATTTTGTAGCCACCCGGAAAATACTGGGCTTGTCTTCAAACTTGGAGAAATCCGTCGACCGAACGATGTGGGCGATGTCGTCGGCGTCGTAGCCGACGCTGATGAGCGTGGCGAAGATGGCACCGACCGAGACGCCGGCGACGCGTTCGATCTGATCGTAGATACCGCGTTCCTTGAGCACCGCGGCCACGCCGGCATATGTCAGGCCCCAGATACCGCCGCCAGCCAGCACAAGATTGCGAAACGGGTAGGTCATAGGGGCGCATTTGTAACACATCGAAAGATGAATTGCATAAGATGTCGCCATGTCTCCCGCTGGAAGAACCCCGGTCAGCCCCACCGGGCCTCTTCCGGCTTCTGACATCCCGCGCCGCACACGAATTCCCGTCGGGAAACGTCGCGCTGAGTTCACGCCGGAACGGGCACCCGCTGCGATCCGCCCGACCACCGGCAGCGTGTTGCGGCGACTGGGCATCTGGACGAAAGCGTTGTCGCGTCTTGCTGCCGCGAACCTTGTTGACCGGGTGCGGTTCCGGCATTCGCGCCAGCGCAGCGCCGTCCATCTCAAACACATGTTGCAGAGCCTGGGTGGCACCGGGATCAAGATCGGTCAGCAGCTGGGCCTGCGCGCGGACCTGATTCCCGTCGAGTACTGCGACGAGTTGCTGTCGCTGCTTGATCAGGTCCCACCCTTTCCAGCCGAGGCCGCGATCGCCACGATCGAAGCCACCACGGGCAAGCCGCTGTCCGAGGTCTTCGAGGCCTTTGATCCCGTGGTCATCGGATCGGGTTCCATCGGCTGCGTGTATCAGGCGCGCCTGCTGGATGGCACCAAGGTCGCGGTGAAAGTGCGACGACCGGGGATCGAGCTGCAGATGCGGTCCGATCTGAAGGTGCTCGAGCTGTTGGCGAACTGGGGCGAGCGTCTCACGATTCTCCCGGCGGGCAGCGCACGACCGGCGATTCGCGAGATCACCAAGATGCTGGTCGACGAGACCGACTATCACCTGGAGGCCCAGCAGACCGAGGCGTTCGGCATCGAGGCGGCGAAGTACAACGTGGTCAGCGTGCCGAAGGTGATCCACGAGGTGTGTGGTCGCGAGGTCATCACCACCGAGTTCATCGACGGGGTGTTTCTGCACGAGATCCTCAACGCGATGGAGGACGAAGACCAGACCGCGTTTGAGGCGCTCAAGGCGGAAGGGTACGACAACATCACGATCAGCAAGCGCCTCGTGCGCCTGATGTTCTGGCAGATGTTCGAGAGCGAGATCTTTCACGCCGATCCCCATCCGGCCAACGTCGTGATCAAACCCGACAACAGCCTGACGTTGATTGACTTCGGCGTCTGTGGCGCGTTGTCCCGCCGGTCGCGACGGGCGCTGCAGGAAATTTTTCGGCACGTGAAGGACCCCCATGAAATGGCGCGGGCCATCATTGCCACCCAACAGCCTCTGCCGTACATCGATGTGGATCAGTACGCGCAGGAGCTGTACTACCTGGTGCGCGATCAGACGCTGGCCATGAAGAGTGGCACCGGCAAGTGGTACGAAAAAAGTGCGGGGGCCTTGTGGAACAAGGCGGCCGAGATCGGTCGCGAGTTCAAGGTCAAACTGAATCCCGAGTTGTTGCGGTACATGCGGACGAGTTTTCTCGGCGACGCCATTCTGGTGCGGGTCAATCCCGACATCAACATGGGCGCGGAGTTCATGGCCTACTACGACGAGTACCTCGTCGACCGACGCCGTCGGCAGGGGGAGGCCGTGCGCCGGAGCTGGCGCCTCATCCTGGAGGAGACGCTGCAGCGGGTGAGCGATCTCACTGACCTGATCGGGATGGAAATGGATGCCCGTCGGCGCGTGCTCGAGCGACCACGGTACGCGTATGGCCTCCGGGTCGAGAAGTCCGCGTTTGCGGTGTCTGCCGTGCTCAACACGGTGCTGTGGAGCGCGGGCTGGCTGGCCGGGTGGACGGTCGCTCGTGCGGGGTATCTGGCGATGACGGACGGACCGGCGCGTCCATGGCTCGACCATCTGATCTGGTCGGCCAGCCATCCGGTGTTCCTCGTGGGCCTCGCCGGCAGTGTGGTCATGATGTTCCGGACGATCCGTCGTCGACTGGATGAGCCGGACGTGGGCGAGCGTGCCCTGTGATCGCGCTGTGGCCGTCGTTGGCAGAGTTCTTCGTCTACGACGAGATCATCTATCGACTGCTCGCGTCCGACCAGGCGCGTAACGACGCGTATCGGCGCGCCTGCGCCAAGGTCCTCGCCGGCAAGACCGTCGTCGAAATTGGTCCCGGCACCGAACTGGTGCTGTCGCAGATCTGCCTTGAGGCCGGCGCCCGCCGGGTCTACGCCATTGAGATTCTCGAGTCGACGTATCTGCGCGCGCAGGAACGCGTCCGTGCGCTTGGGCTCGAGGATCGGATCATCCTCATTCATGGCGACGCCACCAAGGTGCAGCTGCCTGAGCCCGCGGACTACTGTGTGTCCGAGATCGTCGGGCCGATTGGCGGCGCTGAAGGGGCGGCGCGGATCATCAACGAGACCCGTCACCTGTTGCGTCACTCGACGCATGTGCTGCCGTCGCGCACGGTGACACGTGTGGCGGCCGTGCGGCTGCCATCCGATGTCCTCGACGCGGGTTTTTCCGAGATTGCGTGGCACTACGTCGACAAGACGTTTGCCCAACGAGGCTTGCCGTTTGATATTCGCGTGTGCGTCAAGGGCGCGTCGCGGGAGCACCTCGTCTCGACCGCGGCCGTGTTTGAGGACCTCGACTACACGCAGCCGATCGCGCTGGAACACCGCCACACCATTCGTCTCGACTTCACGCGCGACGATGCGTTCAACGGGTTTCTCGCGTGGCTTGAGCTGTGTGTGGACGCCGACGAACGGCTCGATGTGCTCGACCACCAGGACAGCTGGCTGCCGACGTATTTTCCACTCTCGACGGACGCCATCGCGGTGCGCCGTGGTGACTGGTTCGAAGGCACGGTCACGCGGGCGCTCAGCCATAACGGCCTGAATCCCGATTACGTATTGACCGGCCACCTGCATCGGCAGGGACAGCCGGTGGTGCCGATCACCTACGAGGCGCCGCACTTCGAGTCGCGGTTCCGATCAAACGCGTTTTATCAGCGGTTGTTTGACGGTCGGCCCGGTCACGTCACGCGACCCGTCGCGGGGCCTCCGCCAAATCGTGACGCCGGTCCGCGAGTGTGGCCGGACGCGTCAATCGTTGAGATGTTTGACGCGCAGGTGGCTGCGACACCAGACGCGACGGCGCTCGTTGATGGCCGTGGGGCAACGCCGCGGGCAGCGTGGACCTATCGTCAGCTTCAGGACGAGGTGGCGCGAGTGGCTGCGCGGTTGGCGGCCGCAGGCGTCAGCCCGGGCGCGCCTGTGGTCGTGTTGCTGGATCGATCACCAGCGTCGGTGATCGCGTTGCTCGCGGTGTTCAGGGTGGGCGGCGTGTATGTGCCGGTCGATCCGGTGTACCCCGACGCACATTTTCACTTTGTGGTGAAGGACACCCGGGCGGCTGCCGTGCTCAGCGACACGACGCTGGCGCATCGTGTGCCGTCGAATGCGCCGGCGGTGGTCTACCTGGATCAGGAGGCCGGCACTCCCGCGCCTGACACGTCGTTGTCGCGCGGGCTCGCCGCGTACGACGCCGACGGGCCCGCAACCATCCTGTACACGCCCGGGAATTCCGGGCGACCGCGCGGCGTGGTGACCTCACATCGCCTCGTGCTCAATCGCTTCCACTGGCTCTGGGAGAGTTATCCGTTCGGTCCAGGTGAGTGTGTCGGGGAACGCACGCCCGCGATCTTCATTCCGTCGTTGTGGGGCATGTTGGGCGGCCTGTTGAAGGGCGCGCGAACGGTCATCCTGCCGGCAGATGTGGTGAAGGATCCGGCGCTGATGGTGCAGGTGCTCCGTGACGAGCGCGTGACCCGGATCGCCATGGTGCCGACGCTGCTCGAGACGTTGTTGGATGCCGTGCCGAATCTGGGCGAACGGCTGCCCGACCTTACGTTGTGGTTCACAGCGGCCGAACCCCTGACGGCCGGGTTGTTTACGCGGTTCCGTCAGGCCCATCCGCAGGCCGTGTTGAGCAACGATTACGGCGCAACCGAAGTCAGCGGTGTACTCGCGTTTGATTCCCGCTGGACTGCTGACCATGGCGACCCGGTGCCTGTCGGGCGGCTCGTGGCCAATTGCTCCGCCTACATCCTGACGGAGGACGGCCGGCCCGTCGCGGCAGGGCAGACGGGCCGGTTATATATCGGCGGCCTGCCGGCCACGGCTTCGTATCTGAATCAGCCCGAGGCGACGGCTGCGAAGTTCCTTCCCGATCCCTTCTCCGATCAGCCCGGCGCACGCATGTGCTTCATGGGCGACCTGGCATGGCAGCGCCCCGATGGCATGTTTGTGCTGGCTGGCCGCTGCGATCGGCAGGTCAAGGTGCGGGGCATTCGCGTCGAACTCGACGGTGTGGAGACGATCCTCTCCGCACATCCGGCGGTGCGCGAGGCCGCTGTGCAGTTGCAGGTGACACCCACGGGCGATCAGGTGCTTGTCGCTTTTGTCGTGCGACACCCGTGGGCGACGGTCGACGCGGGGCCACTCCGCGAGTTTGTGCGCCGCCGGCTGCCTGGCGCGATGGTGCCAACACACGTCTCGTTTGTCACCAGCCTGCCGCGCACGTCCGCGGGCCGGCTCGATCGCGCCCAACTGCCGATCGTTGGTTCGGCGCCGCGACCCACTTCGGCCCCTGCGGGTGCGACCGGTGTGGCCAAGCAGGTCGCGGAATCACCGCGGCAGTGGCTGCGCACACTCGTCGCCGAGGTGTTGGGTGGGGCGCCGCTCGACGCGTCGGCTGACGCGGTGAGTTTTCCCAGCCTGGGCCTGCACTCGGTCGCGATCGTGCGCCTTGCGCGCCGGGTCAGCGACGTGGTGGGACACGAAATCAGCGTGACCCGGCTCTTTGATCATTTTTCAATCGCCCGGCTCGCCGATCATCTGGCGGCCACGTACGGGCCAGCGCCGGACGCCCCGCGTGATGTCGAACCACCCGCCGATCCGGTGGACGACGAGGCGATTGCGATCGTTGGGTATGCGGGCCGTTTTCCGAAAGCGCCGGACTGCAGCACGTTCTGGGACAACATTGCCCGTGGTGTTGATGCCGTGGGCGAGGTGCCGTGTGAACGATGGGATACGCAGCGCTACTTCGATCAGGACCCGACCGCGCCCAATCGCACGAACAGCAAGTGGGCTGGCGTGCTCGAGGATGTCGATCAATTTGATCCGCTCTTCTTTCACTGCTCGCCCAAAGAGGCGCGCTGGATGGATCCCCAGCAGCGCCTGTTCCTCGAAACGTGCTGGCGAGCGCTTGAGCACGCGGGGTATCCGGATCGCGCCGTCAACGACCAGCCGGTCGGCGTGTTTGCCGGCGTGCGGCCGAGTGACTATCTGAATCCACGCGAGGGGCTTGAGGTGGTGCCCGATGCGCTGACGTTGCTGGGCAACGACTCGGCCATCCTCGCGTCGCGTGTATCGCACTTTCTGAATCTCAAGGGCCCCAACCTTGCGGTGGACACGTCGTGTTCGTCCTCGTTGACGGCGATCCATCTGGCGTGCCGCAGTCTGCGCGACGGCGAGTGCACGATGGCCCTGGCTGGCGGCGTGTCCGTCATCACGTCGCCGGAATTTTTCATCCAGGCGACCAAGGCCGGCATGTTGTCACCGACCGGGCGGTGTCGCACGTTTGGTCACGACGCCGATGGATTTGCCCCCGGCGAAGGCGTCGGCGTGGTGGTGCTGAAGACGTTGGCGCGCGCACGTCGCGATGGGGATCGCATCCATGGTGTGATTCGGGCCAGCGGGCTTAATCAGGACGGGCAGACCGGTGGATTGACCGTGCCCAATACGATGGCGCAGGCGGCGCTGGAGGCCTCGGTCTACGAGAAGGCGGGAGTCTCGCCGGCGTCGATCGGGTATGTCGAAGCGCACGGAACAGGCACCAGGCTTGGCGACCCGATTGAAGTCGCCGCGCTGACGCGGGCGTTTCAGGCCGGCACCACACAGCGACACTTCTGCCGCATCGGGTCCGCGAAGGAAAACATCGGGCACCTCGCCGCCGCCGCCGGCGTCGCCGGCCTGATTCGGGTGCTGCTTGCACTGGCGCATCGCACGATTCCTCCGAACGTCCACGTGCAGCGGACCAATCCGGCGATCGATTTTGAGGACAGCCCGTTTGTCATCAGCGCGGAGGCACAGCCGTGGGTGGCCGATGCCGGTACGCCGCGTCGGGCGGCGATCAGTGCGTTCGGGTTCAGCGGCACCAACGCGCACATGCTCGTGGAAGAGGCACCGGCGGTCGAGCCACCGGCACCCGCCCGCAGGGCCACCTACCTCTTCACGTTGTCTGCGAAAACACCGACGGCGCTTGCGACAAAGCGGACCGAGTTGTCGCAGTGGCTCGCCACGGCCGGCCGCGATGCGCGCATCGAGGATGTGAGTTACACCCTCAATGCCGGACGCAGCCACTTCGCCCATCGCGCCTGCTGGGTGACGTCGTCGCTCGACGACCTGCGCCGGCAGCTGCTGGATGCGGGCACGGGCCACGACGCGCCCGCGGGACCACTTGCAGAGGTCGCGAGCCGGTACTTGTCTGGCGACGATGTCGACTGGGCGCACCTGCACGCGGGGGAGTCTCGCGCGATTGTCGACGTGCCGGGTTATCCGTTCGAACGGCAGCGGTACTGGCACACGGAGCCTGTGACTCCGCTCTCCCTGTTCACGGCGACGTGGACGCCGGTCGACGATGAACTGGTCCTCCAGCGGGCAGCGACCGCGGCCGACGACATCCATTTCAGCGAGCCGTCCTCTGCGGAGGCGGTGGTCCGGTTGTTCGCGCTCGTCAGGTCACTCGATCCCGATCGGCCACGTACGGTGACTGTCGTCGCACCGGGCCTGCGCGACGATCAGGATCCACACGCCGGGGCGCTGGCGGGCTTCTGCCGTGCGCTCGCCCATGAGCGACCGGCGTGGCGGGTGCGGTGCGTTGATGCGGACGGTCGGTCTTATCGCCCGCGATTGTCGCCGGTGACATTGCCCACCCCGACTCGATCCGTGTTCCGGCACGGCGGCGTGTATCTGATCGCTGGTGGCGGGGGAGGCATTGGGCGGGCGCTGTCGCAGTATCTGGCCCGCACCTATCAGGCCCGCTGTGTCCTGCTGGGCCGGCGTCCGCTTGCGGAGGAGGATGCGCGGGCACTTGCCGGCGAAGGCGGCTGGTATGTGCAGGTCGACGTCGGCGACGCGGCGGCGGTGGCCGCGGTGGTGCGCGAGGTTGTGCAGAAGGCGGGCGCGTTGCATGGCGTGGTGCACGCCGCACTGGCGCTGCACGATGCGCCGCTGGGTGAAATGGACGAGTCGACGTTCCGCGCCGGTCTCCACGCAAAGGTGGCCGGCACGTTGGCGCTGCACCGTGCCGTGCAGACGTTGCCGCTCGACTTCTTCGTGTGTTTTTCGTCGGTGCAGTCGTTTGCCGGTCTTGCCGGTCAGGCGAACTACGCCGCCGGCTCCGCGTTCCAGGATGCCTGGGCGCGCGCGACGGCCCGCACGTCCGCGTATCCCGTTCGTGTCATCAATTGGGGCTATTGGGGGGAGGTCGGCGCGGTGGCGACGCCGGCGCACCGGAAGCTGATGGCATCGCAGGGCGTCGGGTCCATTGGTGTCGCCGAAGGGTTCAGAGCTCTTGAGCAGATTCTCGCCGGTCCACACGAACAAGTGGTCGTCGTGCGCGGCGAACCGGCGTTCCTCGGGTCGATCGGTGTGGCGGCGCCACCGGCGCCCATCGCCGAGTGGGTGGCGAGTCGGTTGCACCGCGCGTTTGTGGAGCTGGGTGCGCTCACGGTTGTTGGGCATCAGGAATCGATCGCGCAGTTGGGGCGTCGGCTCGGTGTCGCCTCACAACATCGCCACGTGTTTCAGGCGCTGCTCACGGTCCTTGCCGACGCCGGCGTGATCCGCGTCGATGGCGATCGCCTGGAGGTCCGACGGACAGCGCGTGAGGTGCCGCCACCGGCTGATGACGTGCGGGTTCCGGTGGTCGACGCGTGCCTGGCGGCATTTGGTTCATTGCTCCGCGGTGAAGTGGCGGCGCCCGAGGTGTTGTTCCCCGGAGGTGCGATGCACCTTGTGGAGGGCCTGTATCGGGACTTGCCCGAGACGTCGGCCATCCGCGACGAGGTCGTGTCGCGCGCGGCAGCGACGTCAGGGACCTTCCGCATCCTTGAAATCGGGGCGGGCACCGGTGGCACGAGCGCTGCCGTGCTGGCGGGCGTCGCTGGTTTCGGTAATCGCGTGCGCTACGACTACACCGATGTGTCGAGTGCGTTCACGCGCCATGGATCGCGGCAATTCGGCGCGGCGTATCCGTTCGCGCGGTTCTCAGTGCTGGACATCGAACGTGATCCGGCTGGACAGGGCTTCGACCTGGGCTCCTACGATGTCGTGATTGCCGCCAACGTGCTGCATGCGACGCGGGATCTGCCGACAACGCTGAGGCACACGCGCGCGCTGCTCAAGCCCGGCGGCCGCCTAGTGCTGCACGAGCAGACCACGCTCGAGTCGTTTCTCACCGTCACATTCGGCTGG
>CAZLJG010000069.1:0-13148 GCA_964559545.1 uncultured Solibacteraceae bacterium
CTTCTGCTCGGCGCGGTGTTCGTCGGTGCCGTAGTCCACGACGGCGCGCGTGAAGTACCCCACGCGTTCGTCGAAGAGGCGCGGCATCATCGGCGTTTCGGGCAGCTTGACCATGCTGTAGTAGGTCAGCACCGTGGCGCTGTTGCCCCGCATGCCCGTCGCGGCCCCGCGACCACCCGCGGGTGCCGCCGCGGCGTCACCGCCGGTGAACGTCTGCAGCACTTCCACGTTGACGTTCTCCGGGAACGACACGGCCTTGTCCAGGAACGTGCGGTTCCCGTCGAAGCCGCGGCCGCCGATGCGACCACGCACCGAGAACTCGGGCACTTCGGTCGTGAACAGCTGCGTGACGTCAATCACCGGATCCTGCTGCGCGTTGTACGCCGCGACGTTGAAGGCGCGGATGATGGTCGGGTTGTTCGCGTCGGCCACGGCCTGCGAAATCGGCGTGCTCGGATCGGCGATGTTGCTGTAGTTGATGTCGAGCAACAGCACACGATCACCGCGCGGCGACCAGCGGATGACGCGGTTGCCCGCAGCCTGTCCGCCCCAGCCGGCGCCCGTGGTGGTCCGCTTGATCTGCGTGACCCAGAGAAAGTCCTTGTCGAGCTGGGCCTTGGGAATTTCAAAGAACAGCCGGTCCCCGATGCGATGCACCTTGAAGATGCCATCGTCGGTCTTGGCTTCCGCCGTGATGACACGGTCGTAGGGCTGCGGACGTGCGGCAGCACCCTGTCCGCCACCTTGCCGGCCACCGGCGGCCGGCGGTTCCTGCGTCGGCGGCGGATCCTGAGCGACCACGCCGCGGGTATTCGCGAGGGCGACAAACACTGCCGCGCACGCGACTAAAAGCCACGACGAAAAGAGACTGCGTTTCCTGACCATGAGACACTCCTCCCAAACGGGATCGATTGTGATTCCGGCGCGATTATACCCGTGACCACACTCCCTCCCCTGCTCATCGCCACCACCAATGCGGGCAAGATCCGCGAAATTCGTCACCTGCTGGCCCACTGGCCAAACCTCCGAACGCTCGCCGATCTCCCCCCGATTCGGGAGCCTGAGGAAACCGGTGACACATTTGCCGAGAACGCCGCACTGAAGGCGCGGTACTACGCCGAATACTCCGGTATGGCTACGGTCGCCGAGGACTCAGGCCTGGCCATCGATGCGCTGGGTGGAGCACCGGGGGTGCATTCCGCGCGGTATCCCGGCGCGACCTACCCGGACAAGTTCAGGAACTTGTACGCGGCGCTGCAGCCGCATCCCCGGCCGTGGACGGCTCGGTATGTGTGTGCCATTGCTGTCGTGGTTCCGGAGTTCCGGGGTTCCGAAGTTCCGGAGTTCCGAAGTGCCGAAGTTCCGAGGTTCGAGTGCCAAGCCACTGTCGAGGGGGAGATCTGGCCGGAGCCACGGGGGGGACATGGGTTCGGGTACGACCCGATCTTCTATTACCCCCCCTATGGGCGGACGTTCGGGGAGGTTGAGGATGCGGAGAAGCTGGCGGTCGCCCATCGCGGCCGGGCATTCCGCCTCCTGGACGAGTGGTTAACTACTCGTGGCGAATCGCTTCGTTGAAGACAAACCCCAGTAGGCCGCCAAGCACAAATCCCATGACGGGCAGGTGGTCCGTCGCAATGAGGGCATGCACAAATGCCCCGAGCAGACCGCCCACGAGGGTGAACGACAGCTGACGCTTGAGCCGCTTGATCCAAATCGGGCGACACCGATGCCCTTCAGAGAGCGGACCGAGGCAACGAGGGCAGGTGGCCATTCAGGGGAATAGGGGAAACGCGGCGGATTGTACCATGCAGCCGCTGGACCTCCGCGTCCGGTTTTGGCACAATCTGCGCGGCTCCCACAATTCACCCCGGAGGTTCGGATCCAATGCCCTTCCCTGCTCTTGATCGACGGCTCGCTGTGCGTACGGCGATTGCTGTGGCGCTCGGTGCGCTTCTCGTCTCGGTTCCCGCAAGTTCTGTGTCGCTCTCCGCTCAGGCCGCCGCCACCGGCGACCCGCTGATTCAGGACCTGCGCTGGCGCAACATCGGCAACGCCAATCTCGTGGGACGCATCTCCTCGGTCGACGCGCTGGAGCGCGACTGGGCGCACGTGGTGGTGGGCTCCGCCTCGGGCGGCGTCTTCAAGTCGATCAACGGCGGCATCAGCTGGACGCCGATCTTTGATCAGTACGGCGCTGCGTCGATTGGCGACGTCAAGATCAACCAGGTCAACCCGGACATCATCTGGGTAGGCACTGGTGAAGAGTGCGGCCGCAACTCGGCGGCGTGGGGCGACGGGGTCTACAAGTCGACGGACGGCGGCGCGACGTTCCAGAATGTCGGCCTGCAGGACACGTTCAACATCGGCAAGATCGCGCTGCACCCGAAGGACGTCAACACCGTGTACGTGGCGGCCATCGGCAACATCTACGGTCCCGTCGGATCGCGCGGCTTGTTCAAGACCACGGACGGCGGCACCACGTGGACCAAGTTGACCGAAGGACTGCCCAACGATCCGCAGACGGGCGCGATCGACATGGTGATGGACCCGAGCAATCCGGACGTGTTGTATGTCTCGTTCTGGCAGCGCATCCGCTATCCGTGGCGCCTGAACTCCGGCGGCCCGAACAGCGGCATCTTCAAGAGCACCAACGGCGGTCGCACCTGGCGCAAGCTCACCAACACGCTGCCGGCCGGTGACATGGGCAAGATCGGGCTCGCGATCGCGCGCTCGAACCCCAAGGTCGTCATGGCGCACATCGAACACGGCTTCCAGCCGTCGGCAACGCTGCCGGCGCCCGGTCAGCCCGCAGCCCAGGGTGGCGGACGCGGCGGTGGCGGCGGCACGCCGAACCCCGAGTACGCCGACATGACCAAACTCGGCGCAGGCATCTACCGCTCCGAAAACGGCGGCGATACGTGGACGTTCCTCGACCGCTATCTCACGCGGCCGTTTTATTACAACCACCTCGGCATCAGCCCGCTCGATGACAAGTACGTGTTCAGCTACAACATCGCGTATCGCCGGTCGCGTGACGGCGGCAAGACCTTTGTCGGCGGTGGCGGCGGCAACGGCGGCCACTGCTGGCACGCGATGTGGCACGACCCGCACAACAAGAACCGCTACTACATCGGCAGCGACGGTGGCCTGAACCTCACGCACGACGATGGTGCGACGGACATCCGGTTTGAGAATCAGAACGTCACGCAGTAATACTCCATCTCGGCCGACATGCGCGAGCCCTACTACATCTGCGGCGGCCTGCAGGACGCCGGCAGTTCCTGCGGCCCCTCCGCGACGCGCGCGCAGGGCATCTATCTGAGCGACTGGTTCAACATCTCGGGTGGTGACGGGTATCACACACAACAGGACCCGACCAACTACCGCAACATCTACTCCGAGTCGCAGCCGGATCGACAAGGCGGCAACATCGGCAGGTCGGATGCGGAGACGCGACAGCGCGCCAATATTCGTCCCAGCAAAGCCAACATCACCAACTGGAACGAATACATCACGCCCGAGATGGAGAAGAAGGCCGAAGAAGCGAACTGGGGCGTGCAGCCGGCGCAGATGGGACCGCTGCGCTACAACTGGTCCACGCCGTTCATCCTCTCGCCGCACAACCCGCGCGCGATCATGATTGGATCGAACCACCTGATCATGTCGCTCGACGGCGGTCAGAGTTATCGGCTGATCAGTCCTGACCTCACGCAGAACGATCCCGAACGCACGAGCCGGTTCTCGGGCGGCATGACGCCGGACGAAAACCCCGGTGGCGGCGCCGAATATCACGCGACGATCATCACGATCTCGGAGTCGATCGTCGAACCGGGCCAGATCTGGATCGGCACCGACGACGGCAACATTCAGGTGACGCGTGACTACGGCAAGACCTGGGCGAAGGTCGGCACGGCGGGCATGCCTGGCAACCCGCGTCCGGACATCTGGGTGAGCCGCGTCGAGGCGTCAAAACACGTCAACGGCACCGCGTTTGCGACGGTCACGGCCCATCGGTTTGCCCACTACAAGCCGTACGTCTACAAGACCACCGACTTCGGCAGGACCTGGACCAACATCACCAACAACCTGCCCGACGGGCATCCGATGTACGTGGTGAAGCAGGACACGAAGAACCCGGACCTGCTGTTTGCGGGGTCCGAGTTCGCGGCGTTCTACTCGGTCAACGGCGGCCAGTCGTGGCAGAAGCTCAACAACAACCTGCCGACGGTGGCGGTGCACGACCTGCTCATCCATCCGCGTGACGGAGATCTCATTGCCGGCACCCATGGCCGCGGCTTGTGGGTCATGGATGACATTTCCCCGCTGCAACAGTTGACGGCCGAGGTCCGCAACGCCCCGGCGCACCTGTTCCAGCCGCGGGTCGCGACGCAGTGGCTGAACATCCAGCCGCAGCACAACGGCGGTGAGATTTCGTTCATCGGGCAGAATCCGACGCGCAACGCGGTGATCAGTTACCACCTCAGTAATCAGATCAGCGGTCAGGTGCAGCTCGAGGTGTCGGACATCACCGGACGCAACACGTGCTCGGCCTCGTTCCCCGCACGCGCGGGCGTCAACCGCGTGGAGTGGGCAATGCGGTGGAACCCGCCGGCCGGTGGCGCTGCGCCTCAGGCCGCTCGCGGCGGCGGTGGTGGTGGCGGGGGCGGCGGCGGCGCCCCAGCGGCGTGTCTGACGGCCAGCAACCAGGCGCCCGCGCCCGGCGGACGTGGTGGCGGCGGCGGTGGGGGCCGTGGCGGCGGCGGTGGCGCCCAGCTCGAACCCGGCAACTACAAGGTCACGCTCACCGCGGGTGGACAGACCTACGTGACGAGCATCACGGTCCGGCGCGATCCGATGCTGGACGAAATTCGGTAATTTTGGTGTTGATGACCGCCGAGGTTGGAGCCGCCGGGCTTCAGCCCGGCGGTCATCAGCCGGACTAAAGTCCGGCTGCTCCGTACGACTCAGTCGCCCCGTTGCCTCATTGCCTCATTTTTGATGACACAGTGATCACAGCCGGGATTGCCGGCGGCCCCGGGCTTGGAGTCAGCCCATGCACCGAACGTGCGCCAGATGACCGTCGCGGCAGCGGCGAAGGCCACGAGCGTCACGACAATGTCCTGCCAGCTCGCGAACATCACGAGACTCCGAACGCTCTGAGCCCCTGGTAAACGACCAGCGCAGTGACATACGCGAGGGTCGTCATGTACGCGAGCTGAATGCCGGCGTATTTGAGGCGGCCGGTTTCCTTGCGAGTGACCGCCAGCGTCGGCAGGCACTGCATCGCCAGCACAAAGAAGATCAGCGCACTCGCGGCGGTCGCTGGCGTGAATACCAGCGAGCCGTCATCACGCGTCATCGTGCGGATGCGGTCCATCACGCCCTCGTCGGGCTCGGCCTCCGCTCCCCCACCCACCAACACCGACAACGTGGACACAAACACTTCGCGCGCAAGGAAACTCGTCAGCACCCCGACGGTCAGCTGCCAGTCATAACCCAGGGGCGCAAACACCGGCTGAATCGCGCGTCCCATCTGCCCGGCATAACTCCCCGCCTGTTCGGCTTTGGCGTGGAGCGCATCGGCTTCCGCCTCCAACCCCTGCGTGCGCATCGACACGATCTCCGCGGTGGGTTCCACCTTCGGATACGCGCTCAGCCACCACATCACGATGCATATGGCGACGATGAC
The DNA here is from genome assembly GCA_964559545.1 of uncultured Solibacteraceae bacterium. Classification (GTDB taxonomy): domain Bacteria; phylum Acidobacteriota; class Vicinamibacteria; order Vicinamibacterales; family SCN-69-37; genus SYFT01. The sequence goes on from CAZLJG010000069.1 coordinate 5,693, forward strand.
GGTGCCGGCGGTCTGGAGAAAGGCCAGCCCCTGATCGCGCGCAGTGAAAAACGCATTGGTGAATGATGGGCGCTTGAAGGTCGGCAGTTCGAGCACCATCGGGCGGGGGCGGCCCTTCAGGCCCGTGCGGCTGAACAGCCACGCGCTGAAAAACGCCGCGGCCGATCCGAGCAGGTAACACCCGGCGAACGCCACACCTGCCATCGCGGGGCGATCCGCAAACAGAAGCGTTGTGAGCAACACGTAGACCGGCAGGCGCGCCGAGCAACTCATGAACGGCGCGACGAGAATTGTGGCCAGGCGATCGCGGCGATCCGGGATGAGCCGCGTGCTCATGATGGCCGGCAGCGCACACGCATGGGCGGTGAGCAGCGGCACAAACGCATGGCCGGGCAATCCAAAGCGCCGGAAGATGCGATCGTTCACAAAGGCCGCGCGCGCGAGGTACCCCGTGTCCTCCAGCAGGCTGATCATGAAAAACAACAGACAGATTTGGGGCAGGAACACCACCGTGCCGGCGATGCCGCCGATGACGCCGTCTGTCAGCAAGTCCCGAATCGGCCCATCGTCCATCAGCGCACTGACCGCGTTGCCCAGGGAAGCGAACGTCAGTTCGATGAGATCCATCGGGATCGTGGCGAGGGCAAACAACGTCCAGAACAGCGCGCCCATGACGCCGAGGAAGACCAGGGTGCCCATCACCGGATGTGTCAGCACGCGATCGATTCGTTCGGTCTTTGCGTCCAGCGCGGCCGCAGGAGCCCCACCGGGATACGCGTCGGCCAGCACGCCTTCCGCCCACGTCGTGAAAGCCTCGATGGACGGACCTTCGGGTCCGGCCACCGGCAAATCCACCGGCCGCGTTTGTGAACCGGTCGCCGGCAGATCCGCAATCGCAGACCGGAGCGCATCGAGGCCGACCCCCTTGGAGGCGACCATCGGAATCACGGGCACCCCGAGTCGTCGCGACAGCGCCTTCACATCCAATCGCTGCCCCAGCCGTTCGGCCAGATCGACCATGTTCAGGACGACCACGACGGGTTCGTCGAAGGTGAGGAGTTCACCGACGAGCACGAGATTCCGGAAGAGATTGGCGGCGTCAACGATCGCGATGACGGCCCCAGGGCGCGTCACGCCTTCGCCGCGCAACACATCGCGCACGATCACCGACTCGGGCGTGTGGCCGTCGAGCGAGTACAGGCCCGGCAGGTCGATCACATCGATCGCGTGCTCCCCAATCGTGGTCCGGCCCACACGCATGGCGGTGGTGGTGCCTGGGAAGTTGGAGGTCTTGGCGCGGGCGCCGCAGAGTTTGTTGAAGAGGGTCGTCTTACCGGTGTTGGGATTCCCGATCAGCGCCACTGATGACGCGGGCATATCAGGTCACCGGGGTGAGCGGCACCACCATGATGCGTCGTGCCACTTCGTGGGAAATCCCGATGCGTGTCGAACGCACCTGCACGATGCAGGGCTCGCCTTTCTTGCAGAGGCGCAGCTGGCACTCGGTGGTCAGACCAAGTGAGCGCAGTTGGTGGCAGGCGTCCGGATCCAGATCGGTCCCGTGGAATCGCGCCATGGCGCCGACGGTCAACTGTTCAAGAGAAACAGGGAGCGACACACGAAGGATCCTATCACCTGAGATGAGACGATTCTCATTTTTTATCGGACTTATTTAGTCCTATTAGACTCGGTCCAGGAGTCCAGGGGTCCAGAGGTCCAGAGGTCCCGAGGTCCCGGGAGTCAGCGCAAGCGGCGAATTGCGCCGGTTTCGACGTCTGCGATGTAAATATGGCGGCTCTGGGTGGCGGCTTGGGCCTCGTCGGCGGCCTGTTCGGGCACATGCACAAAGAGGAGGGATCGGCCGTCAGGGGACCAGCGGGGGTCGATGGCGCTGCCGGCGGACATGCGCACAACTTGTTTCTGGCCCGTGCCGTCGGCGTTCATCAGGTACACCGCGGTGGGCCCACCCCGCCAGCTCATGAAGGCGAGCCGGGTGCCATCGGGGGACCAGCTCGGGTACATCCCGTTGTCGGGAGCCTTGGTGAGACCCTGCACGACGCGCGACGCGAGGTCGAGGACGTGGACATCGTTCCACCGGTGGAACGCGATGCGCGTGCCGTCCGGCGAAAACTGCGGAAACCAGTCGGTCTCCCCTTCCGTGAGTCGCTCGAGGTCGGTGCCATCGGCGCGCATCCAGTAGAGATTGAACTCCTTGCCGTCGCGATCGGACATGAACACGATGCGCGCGCCGTCGGGTGACCACGCGGGCCCCACGTCCCGGCGCGCATGATCGGTCAGACGCCGCACGTTCGACCCGTCGGCCTGCATCACGTAGACATCAAAGTTGCCGTCCGCCGTGTGGGATTCAAACGCGATCTGTGTGCCGTCAGGCGACCACGCCGGATACCCTTCGGCCACCGGCGTGTTCGTCAACTGCCGCAACCCCGTGCCATCCGCGTTCAAGAGAAAGAGGTCGGCGGGTTGCCCGCCGACCTCCGAATAGAACGCGATCTGTTTCCCATCCGGCGACCACGCTGGTGCACCATCACGGACGGGCGCCGGGGTCGCCGCACATCCGACCATCGCAAGGATGGCCGCGAGGACTCCTGGACTCCTGGACCCCTGGACCCCTGGACTCATCGCCGTATGGCGAGCTCCCGCTGCAGCTCGAGCATGTCGGTGTCGGTCGGCGCCCAACCGAGCAGGTGCCGCGAGAAGTAGTCGGCGCGCACGAGGTTGACCCAGTCACTGGCATCGGCGAACCCGTGACGTTTGCCCGGGATGATGTGGAAGTCGAAGCGCTTCCGTTCGCGAATCAGGGCATCAATCACGCGCAGGGTGCCGGCGGGATGGACGTTGTTGTCCATGTCGCCGTGCATCAGGAGCAGCTTGCCCTTGAGGTTCTTCGCGATGTCCTGGTTCTTGTCGATGTCGTACTCAAACGTGATTTCGCCATCGCGCTCACGCTCCATCACACCGTCGTGTTTTTCACTCCACCAGCGGTTGTACACGCTGTTGTCGTGATTGCCGGCCGTTGAAACCGCGACCTTGAAGAAGTCCGGATACACCAGCATCGCCGCCGTGGACATGAACCCGCCGCCCGAGTGGCCATAGATGCCGACCAGGTTCGAATCGATCCACGGATGCCGCTTCGCCAGCTGCTCCACCGCCGTCTTTTTGTCCGCCAACCCGTAGTCGCGCAGGTTGCCGTATCCGAAGTTGTGGTACCACTTCGACCGCTGCGGATGCCCGCCGCGGTTGCCCACTTCGATCACGATGAACCCGAACTGCGCGAGCATCACGTTCGCGCCTCGCGGCGAAAACGTCTTCGTCACGCTCTCGGTCTGCGGACCGGGATACACAAACTCGATGATTGGATACCGCTTGTTCGGATCGAAGTCGAACGGCTTGTACATCACGCCATACAAATCCGTGATGCCATCGTCGGCCTTCACCTTGAACGGCTCGGGATACTTGAAGCCCGCTTCCATGAGGCGCGACACATCGGTCGTCTCGAGCGTCATGAGTTTGGCGCCCGACGCGTCATACAGCGTGGACTCCGGTGCGCTGTCCACACGCGACGCGTTGCTCACGATCCACAGCGCCTTGTCGTCCATGCTCGCGGAGTGCGTCGCATCGCCGGGCGTCAGCAGCGTGATGCCGCCCTTGTCCAGGTGTGTGCGATACAGGTGCTGGTAGTACGGGTCTTCCTTCGGCTCGCGACCCACCGCGTGGAAATACAGCCAGCGGTTCTTTTCGTCCACGGCGACAACGCCCGTGGTGACGAATTCGCCCTGCGTCAGCTGACGGATCTGTTTTCCCGCCGCGTCAAACAGGTAGTAGTGACCCCAGCCGTCCTTCTCGGACCAGTGGATCACTTCCTTGCCGCCGTTGATCAGCCGCACCGGCTGAACCTCGATGTAGGTGTTGGACCGCTCCTGCACGACAACCCGCGGCTCGCCGGTGGAGCCATCCGCTTCCACCACATCGATGCGCTTGAGGTCGCGCGACGTGCGCGTGAAGAACAACTTGCCGGGGTCGGCGCTCAACCACCGCGGCGTCGTGTCCTGCTTCTCCCGCTGAATGTTCGTCAGCGGCATCGTCAGGATGCTGATCTGCTGATCCTTGAAGGCGTCTGAGGAGAGCTTGGTCTGCTTGCGCGACGCAATCTCGAAGACGTGCAATTCGGCCTGCGGCTGATTCGGTTCGCCCGGCATGCCGTACTTGTAGGTCTCGAGGCGCGGGCGCGGATTCGCCAGTGAATTGATGACCCAGAGGTCACCGACCTTGCGCTGGTCCGTGCGCTGGAGCGAGAACCGGAGGTTGTCCTGCGACCACTGCACGCCGACGGCTCGGCGTCGTGGGCCGATCTTGTCGTTGGCGTGCTGCTGTGCCGCGGCCGCACCGCCCGCCCGACCCGTCTGGCCCTGCTGTCCGCCGCCACCGCCGTCGTTGTCGTCCTCGTCCATGCCGCCGCCCTGCTGGGTCGGCGCATAGCCGTAGTGTTCTTCGCCGTCCTTGGTGAGCTGCACTTCGACCACCGACGGATCGGTCGGCGTCTTCTGCGCGATGGCGAAGTTCTTCGCGTCCATCATGAACAGGTTCTGGCCACGCGCGAAGACGATCGTCTGCTTGTCGGGTGAGACCTGCGCCCAGTTCGGCACCGTGGGTTCCGGTTCGTATTTGTCGTTGAGCACGACCGTGCCGGTCGCGAGTTCATATTCCAGCCACCAGGTCTTGGTCTGCGCGCCACCGCCGGCCCCGCCCGCACGACCACCCTGCACCTGCCCGCCGCCGCGGCCACCACCACGGCCACCCTGCGTCTGCTGCTGTTGCTGGCCTCCCTGTTGCGTCTGCGTCATGCCGGTGAGTTCTTCGCCACTCATCCCGATGACCGTGGATTCGCGCGGCAGCGCCACGCTGAATCGAATCTTGCGGTCGTCGTCAAAAAACCGAATCTGGTTAATGGGCAGATGCTGCGCGTCATAGGGCGTGCGGAGAATCTGCGTCAGCTGCGCCGCCATCTTTGCGTTGTCCCAGAGGGGCGTCTTGGACTTCTTGGCCGGCTCGACGATCCACCACATACGTCCCGCGGGTGTCTCGTAGACGTACCAGAAGCGATCGCTGAACTCGAGCCAGCGCGGCGTCACCGCCGTGCTGAACACGTACTTGCCGACCTGCGTGGAAGTCCACCGGAACGCCAGGTCGTAGTTCGGCTTCGGCAATTCGCGCCCGGCTGTGGCCGTGCTGAAGGGGGTGGAGGATGACGACGGCGTCTGCTGTTGCGCGGTAGGCGCGGCGACAGCCGCCAGGACCAGAATCAGGACCACTCGAAACACGTACTTCATGAGAGACACTCCTTGGGCACGGACACTATAAACTCGGAATCGGGGAATCGTGCATCTGACATCAGTAATCGGCGTCATGGCCATCTGGATCGCTGCCGTCGGGCAGGTAAGCACTCCCCTGCCCGCGCAGGATCGGCCGACGCAGCCGGCGGCCGTTGAGGAGGACCTGCGGGTCCGATTCAAGGTCGTCGTCAAGGCCGATCAGACGGTGCTGGCGCGGGTGCGGGAGTATCTGGACCTGATCGTCACCCGCAACACACAGCTGTCGAAGTTCGCGATGGGCGAGCGGCGCGGCACGGTGCCCGAGCTGGAGTTGGTGCTGCTGTTTGAGCCGTACCCGAAGCTGCCCTCGAACCGCCGCGACCTCGGCACGGTCAACCTCCGCCTCGACCCCGCCATCGACGCCGCTGCGATTGAGTACTGCCTTCGCCGGTGCACCGAACCCGACGCTGATGTCGTGCGTTACGAGTCCACCCTTGACGACTTTCTCAAGAAGCTCGACGCGCAGTCGGCCGTACTGGCGCGGCGCTACCGGTAGAGCTGTTGCCCGGCTGGACCGTCGGGCTGAAGCCCGACGGCTCCTGATATAGTCCCCCGTGCCAGCGTCCATCAGGGGCCTCATGACCACACGGGTTGTTCACGCCACCGTGATCGGCGCCGTCTGCGCCGCAGCCGGACTCGCCGCGCAGGCGCAGGCGCCGCGCCAGCAGCCTCCTGTGTTTCGGACCAATACCGAACTGGTCGAGATCGACGTCGTCGTCATCGACAAAAGCGGCGAGCGCGTGCACGGCCTGACGAAGGACGACTTCATTCTGCGTGACCGGCGGCAGCCGCAGAGCATCGAGACATTCACTGAAGTGCGGCGCGATGTGGAACGCCTGGTCGAAGGGCCGCGGATTCCCTCCACGATTCGGGTGGATGTGGCCTCGAACACCAGCGCTCAATCCGGTCGCCTCGTGGTGCTGGTGCTCGATGACCTGCACGTCTTCCAGGGCCGCACTGACACCGTGAAGGACATTGCCCGCAAGATCGTCACCGACCTCGGAGCCGAATCGTCGATGGCGCTGATCCAGACCGGCGGCGAGCATTCCACCGAGGTCACAAACGATCGGACGCGGCTGCTTGAGTCCATCGACCGCTTCAAGGGCCGCCGGCCGGTGCGTCGGCCGCTGGAAGCGTGTGACCCCGTGCCCATCAAGCGCGATGCGGAGAATCCGGAAGTCTTCGATCCTGGCTGCGATATTCAGGACGTCAACGCAAACCGCGGGTTGTATCAATCGCTGGAAGATGCAGCGCAGATTCTCGGCCGGAGCGATCGGCGCCGGAAGGCCTTCATTCTTGTCTCTGAACACGTCGCGAAGGACATCAGCGGCCTGTTCGACGGCGGCGAGCAGATTCCCGGCGCCCCGATCAACCAGACGTCAGTGGGGCCTGCATCGGCGCACGACTATGCGCTCCTCGACAAGATGAACCGGATGCTTCGCGGAAACGTGACTACGTACGCGGTCGACGCGCGGCGAGGTCACGCCGCAGGAGATGCTTCAGGAATGTCTCCCCGGCAGGGCGAGCCGACGTGTCGGTGAGCTCGCGATCGGTCCCGACCCGTGTGAGGTGGGCCCTGAAGACGTGAAGGGACTGCCGCAATCGTGGGTGTCGTGGGTGCGACAGGCCCAGCACGGCCTGAACATCATCGCCGAGGAGACCGGCGGATTTGCAGTCGTGAACACGGATGACTTCACGTCGGGCATCAGCGAAATCATCGGCGACATCGACAACTACTACCTGCTCGGTTTCTACGCGGCAGACCTCACGACGAAGGGATACCGTCCGGTCCGCGTCGAGGTCAGGGGCCGGCCGGATCTCACGCTCCGTTATCGCCAGGGCTACGAAATCAGAGCTGACGATGAGGCTGAAGCGAAAGCGAAGCGCGATCCACTGAACGTGTTGGTCGACGGCGCCCTCCCGTCGTCTGATCTGCCGATGCGGCTGCACGCCCTTCCAGTGCCAGGCACCGGCAATCGATCGAAGGTTGCGATCGCCCTGGAGTTGACGCTGCCCCGAACCGCACTCGCCTCTGACGACTCCGACCGGCTGCTCGATGACATCCG
>CAZLJG010000070.1:0-12972 GCA_964559545.1 uncultured Solibacteraceae bacterium
CCGTAGGCACTGCCGCCGGATAACACGATCGCATTCACGATGTTGACCATGTTCTCGGGCGCGAGCAGATTCGTTTCCGCGGTGCCCGGTGCCCCTCCGCGCTGATCCACACCTCCTACGGTATTCGGCGGCGCCAGAATGACGGTGCATCCGGTCGGGCGTTCCGTCAGGGTGTGGTGGCCGACACGAATGCCAGGCACGTCCGTGATGGACCCAGAGGGGGCCGACGGCGTTTGGGCGCTCCAGACGGTGGCCGACGCCAGGGCGCAGACACACATTCCGGCAACAGCAAGCGGCAGGCGTGAAGTCACGATGCCCCGATTATACTGGCCGCCACGTGACGCCTCCCCGCCTGGTCTCGCTCGACGTCTTTCGTGGTCTGACCATGGCCGCCATGGTCATCGTCAACAATCCGGGCGATTGGGGACAGGTGTACGCGCCCCTGCTGCATGCACCGTGGAACGGGTGGACACCGACCGACCTGATTTTTCCATTCTTCGTCTTCATCGTCGGCGTGTCCGTCACCCTGTCAGCCCGGTCGACGATGCCCGTGACCGTCATCCTTCGGCGGTCCGCCCTGATCTTCGCGTTTGGCCTCCTGCTCGCCTTGTATCCGCGGTTTGATCTGTCCACCGTCCGCATCATGGGTGTACTGCAGCGGCTGGCCTTGTGTTACCTGGCGGCGGCGTTGTTCTACCGAGCCTTCAGGGAGTCGGAGGAAGAAGACCGATGGCAGGCGGCCGTCGGCACAACCGCAGTGATCCTGCTCGCGTACTGGGGCTTGATGATGTTCGTGGCGCCTCCGGGTGGCGTGGCGGGCGATCTCACGCCGGCCGGCAACCTCGGCGCCTGGCTCGACCGCACGGTCATTGGGGAAGCGCATCTGTGGCGCCAGTCGAAGACCTGGGATCCTGAGGGACTGCTCAGCACGTTGCCGGCGATCGCCACGGCACTGTCCGGTGTCGCGGCCGGCGTCATCATCACGAGTCAGCGCTCGGCTGCGGAGAAGACCGCGTTCCTGGTGGCCGGAGGCGGCGTCGCGATTGTGATGGGCATGGTGTGGGATCGGTCGTTCCCCATCAATAAGAACCTTTGGACCAGTTCCTATGTCTTGCTGACGAGTGGCCTTGCGTCAGTGGCGCTGGCCGCCGTGTATTGGCTGCTGGACGCCCGCGAGTCGCGCCGGTTTGTGCGGCCGTTGGTAGTGCTCGGCATGAACGCGCTTGTGTTGTTCATCGCATCCGGCCTGCTTGTGAAGACACTCGTCTGGATTCGCGTTACCGGCGCCGCCGGCACCGACATCACGCTGTTGCGCTACCTCTACGAGACCTTCTTCCAACCCTACGGGGCGCCTAAGAACACCTCACTCGCATTCGCGCTCGCGAACCTGCTCGTCCTATACGGGCTGTGTGAAGTGCTGTACCGCAAGAAGTGGTTCCTGCGCGTGTGAGACAATCTCCACACATGATTCGTATTCTCGTAACCAATGACGACGGGCACTTTTCTCCGGGGATTCATGCGCTGGCGACGGCGCTGCGTGACGTAGGCGAGGTGGTGATTGTCGCGCCGCAGACGGAAGCGAGCGCGGTGGGACACGCTCTGACGCTGCGGCGGCCGCTGCGGGTGGAGCGGGTCTCCGAGGATGTGTTCGCGGTGGACGGCACGCCGACCGACTGCGTGAACATCGCCATCGACCAGATCCTCACGCACAAGCCAGACATCATCGTGTCGGGCATCAACAAGGGGTTCAATATCGGCGATGACGTGACGTATTCCGGCACGGTTGCCGGTGCGCTCGAAGGGGCCCTTCTCGGGTTTCCGGCCATCGCGGTGTCGCAGCAGTTCACGCGCGAGACGTTTGACTTCACCGCAGCGGCGGCGTTTGCGGCGCAGATGACGGCCGCGGTGCTTGCGTCACCGCTCCCGCCACGGTCGTTCCTCAATATCAACGTGCCGGGCGGCGCCATCCAAGGTGTGAAGACCACGGTGCAGGCGCGCCGGAATCACATCACGAAGGTCGCACAGCGACTCGACCCTCGGCAGCGGCCCTACTTTTGGATCGAAGAAGCGTCCGACGACTGGGACTTCGAGGAGAACTCCGATCACAACGCGGTCAAGAACGGATTCATCTCCGTGACACCGCTCCAGCCCGACCTCACCGATCACGCGATTCTCGATCGCGTCTCAGCGCTGGTCGCGAGTCGACGATGACCCGCGCGCGGCGTGCCGTCGTCTCGCTGGGGGTGGCCGTTGTCGCCGCACTGGGGACCGGGACGAGTGCGCAGCCGGAACGCGCGTATCTGCTGAAGCCCGCGCGGGTCTTTGATGGTGAACGTGTGCGCGAGGGCGCCGTGGTCCACATCCAGGGCTCGCGCATCGTGGCGATCGGCGCTGCCGCCGCAGTGACCGCGGCAGGCGCTGAAGTGATCGAGTTGCCGGGCATGACGGTGATGCCGGGGATCATCGATGCGCATGCGCACGTGTTGCTGCATCCGTACAACGAAGCGACGTGGAACGCGCAGGTGCTCAACCAGCCGCAGTCGCTGCGTGTGGCGCGCGCGGTGAATCACCTCAAGGCGACGCTCGAGGCTGGATTTACGACGATTCGGGACCTGGGCACAGAAGGCGCGGGCTATGCGGACGTTGGTCTGAAGCAGGCGTTGGCGGAAGGCATCATTCCCGGGCCACGTCTGTTGATTGCGACGCGCGCGTTGATTGCGACCGGCAGTTATGCCCCGAAGGGGTTCGCGCCTGAGTGGGACATTCCTCAGGGCGCGCAGGAGGCTGACGGCGTTGATGGGCTCACGCGCGCGGTCCGTGAGCAGATCGGACGCGGCGCTGACTGGATCAAGGTCTACGGCGACTATCGTTGGGGCCCGAACGGAGAAGCCCGTCCCACGTACACACTCGACGAACTGACGCTCATCGTTGAGGTGGCGCGCAGCAGTGGCCGACCGGTGGTGGTGCATGCGAGCACGCCGGAGGGCATGCGGCGCGCGGTGCTGGCCGGTGCCGAGACCATCGAACACGGCGATGGCGGCACTGCGGAGGTCTTTCGCCTGATGGCTCAGCGTGGTGTGGCGTTGGTGCCGACCCTTGCGGCGGGCCATGCGATCACCCAATACGGCGGGTGGAAGCCCGGCCAGGGACCGGAGCCCGCGCGCATCAAGGCGAAGCGGGAGAGTTTTCAGGCTGCCCTGAAGGCGGGTGTCCGGATCGCGGCCGGGTCAGACGTGGGTGTGTTCACGCATGGGGACAACGCCCGCGAGCTCGAATTGATGGTCGAGTACGGGATGCCGGCCCTCGACGTGCTCAGGTCGGCGACGTCGGTGGATGCCGACGTGTTGCACCTGTCGAAGCAGATTGGCCGGATTGCGCCGGGGCTGCTGGCGGATGTGATTGCTGTGCGTGGGGACCCGATTCAGTCGATTCGCGCCCTGCGTGAGATTTCCCTGGTCATGCAGGGTGGCCGCATCGTGATACGATAGCCCGGTTGTCGGGGCGTGGCTCAGCCTGGTAGAGCACTCGGTTCGGGACCGAGGGGTCGGAGGTTCGAATCCTCTCGCCCCGACCAACTTTCACTCAGCGCGTCGGCGCACCCGGCCGCGGCCACAGTCCCACCAGGCCACGCGCCAAATCAATCCGCACCACAAATCGACTGAGGAACTCGTGGCCGAGAATGCCACCGAGCTCGAAGCCCAGTAACGCGCTCGGCGCGTCGAGATTCAGTACGACTACTGATCGCTGCGACGACCCCACCCCAGGCGCGATCTCCAACTCCACATAGGGCAGCAGGAAGGCCGACGGATCCCAGCCGGAGGTCCCGAAGACCTTCGCGGGCACGAGCCGAGCTGTCGGTGTCTCGAGACGGCTGGCGGCGCGGCGTCCGAGAGAGATCGCGGTGCCCCCGGTGTCGATCGCCATGTTCACCGGCATGGTGCCGTTCAGCGTGCCGCGCACAAACGGCAGCCGCTGCATGCGCAACGGCAATGAAATCGGGAAGTCGCGCGCCGGCAACAGCCGGCCCATCGTCAGGGTGCCCTCCGCGTAGTCCACTTCGATCGAGAGGCCCATCGAGAGGGGGGAGAACCCAGCGCCCTCAGGGCGAGGCAGTCCGGGCATTGACGGACTCTTGATGAGTGCACCAACCTGCGCCATGCGAAGGTCGCCGACCTGAATCTCGTCGATGCGCGCGACCTGCAGGCCGCGATAACCCACGCCGGCGGCGCCGACGCCGGCCGTCTGCAATGTGCGCACTGGCACCACGCCCGCGCGGGACGCAATCGCCGGCGTCAGGGTTGTGCGATCCGCTCCTGTGTCGAGCACAAAGTCCACGTCCTCGCGGCCGTTCAACCGGCCGCGCACCTTCACGCGATCTTCTTCAAAGATCAGCGGCACGGTGTAGACCTTGTCTTCGGTCAGTAGTTCGTACGGCTGGCGCGACCCGAAGCTTCGGAGGAAATCGCCCTGCGCCTGCGCCCAGGTCGTGAGGTCGTCCATCTCCTTCGAAGGCACGGTGTCTCGGTATCGATCGAGCGCCCGGGCCGCTCCGCGGAAGTCCCTCAGTTCCTCGTGCACGCCGGCGAGGGTGTAGTGAAATGCCGCTTCGCGATCGTCGATCGAGATCGCGCGCAGAATCAGGTCCACTGCGGGGATGAGCTGCCGCCGCGCGGCCAGTGCCCGCCCCTTGCCGTGCAGCGCGAGCGCTTCGCGCGCGTCGCGGGCGAGCGCCTCGTCGTATCGACGCTCGGCTTCATCAAACATCCCAGCCGCCCACAATGAGTCGCCATGCACGGCGAGTGCGGCCGGATGCTCTGGATCCCGGGATGCCACGACGGCACCCATCCGGGCGGCCTCCGAAAACAGACTCATGCGAAGAAGGGTTTGCACCTGGCCGGCGCCGGCTTGAATCCTCGTGCCTGGCCGTTCACTGGCGCGGGCGGCGTCATACGCGGTAAAGGCCTCGTCGTATCGCCGGGCGGCAAACATCTGGTCGCCACGCGTCAGCTGGGCTTCGGCTGACAGCACACGGCCGACGGGCGACTGTGCGGAAACGGCTATGCCGGCGCCAAGCACTCCCATCAAAAGGAGCACCATCGGGCCCGCAGGGCGGGGGATGTGCATATTCGCGGAGCCTATCACGGTAGTCTTGTGCGGCAATGCGTCGCGTCTCTCCGGCTTTGATGTGGTACCTGGCGGCACTGGGCAGCGCCGTTGTGGTCGGTCCTGTGGGCCCGGTCTATTGGGACACGTTCGGCTACGTCACACAGTCGCTCACCGGCCACATCGGGGGCCTCGGTGTTGGACGGCCCGTCTTCGCCATGGCGAGCCAGGTCGTCGCGTACGTCTGGCAACTGGTCGGGGGCTCGGTGTGGGACCTCGAGTTCGTGCTGCGCATGGTGTGGCTGATGGCCTCCGCCTTCGCGGCGCCCCTGACGCGCCGCCTGGCCCTTGATGCGGGGGTGAGTGATCGCGCCGCACACTTTGCCGCCGCGTTTGTTGCGGCATCACCGGCCTACGCGCATAGCAGCGCGACCGTCCTCACTGACGGGGCCTCGACGACGTTTGTGCTGCTCACCTGGATCGTCACGATGCGCGCGGTGAGTGAGGATTCCATGCGCGTTGCCGCGATAGCCGGCCTCTGGTTCGGCATCGCGCTCGGTTTACGCGAAGCCTCCATGTTCTCGGCAGCGACCGTTCTTTGCCTCGGGTGGATGGCGTCGCCACGTCCGCGGTTTCGCCTGCTGCTGATGTTCGGGCTGGTCACCACGGTGGTGGTGGCGCTGCCGATGATCTGGGTCTATCTCACGCAGCCCGGGTATGTCGCCACGATCCAGAACTGGCTGAAGGGGCTCGAACACGACGAAGCGTTGAAAGCCTGGGACTGGCGTGAGGCACGGTTGATCGCCTACTGGCTGCTGCTGTTTGGCCCTGTGCCGCTCGCGCTCGCGTTTACGGCGTTTCGTCGCTGGCGCGAGGCGGGTGCCTGGCGATTCGGGTTGGTGCTGCCCGGATGGTTCCAGTGGGGCGTGATGGCGACCTACGTGGGCATCACGTACAGCCCGCGGTATCTGATGACGTCGTTTCCTGCAACCATCGCGATCCCCGCCGCGTGGTATCTCGACCGGCGTTTTGGTGAACGCATCACGCGTCCGGCTCGGCTGGTCCTGGTGATTGCGCTCGTGCTGCCGCTGCTCGGTGCCCGGCAAATCATTCGTCCGTACGAGACGCGACTTCTCGCGATCTCCTCGGGCCTCGTCGCGGATCTCTCCAAGGTCCCGCCGGATGCCGTCATCGTTACCGGCCATGCGTGTCCGGCCGTGCCGATGATTCGACACCTGGCCACCGTCGAGCCACGGCTGGGGATGAACGCTCCGAAGTGGACCGAGATTTGTCCCGGCTGGGGGTGGCCCGCCGATATTGTGGCGACCCTGGATGGACACATCGCCGCCGGCCGGGCCGTCGTGCTCGACATGCGGGATGACGCCTGGCAGGGGCCCGAACAACTCCGCAGTCGCGACGACCTGAGACAGTACGCTCAGGAGCGCAGCACACGGCACCCGGGCATGGTCATCCTGTGGGAGCCGGGCACTGATCGGGTACAGTGAAGCACGCATGCCGTGGTTGATTTTGATCCTGGCGGGCGTGCTGGAAACCGCCTGGGCCGTAGGCCTGAAATACACCGACGGCTTTTCGCGACCGGTACCGACGGCCCTGACGGTGGCGGCGCTGATTGCCAGTGTCTGGCTGCTGGCCCTGTCGGTTCGGACGCTCCCATTGGGCACCGCCTATGCGGTGTGGACGGGAATTGGCGCCGTGGGCACGGTGATCTTCGGCATTCTTCGATTTGGGGAGTCCGCCTCGTGGTTTCGTCTGGCGTGTGTCGGACTGATCGTCGTGGGGCTGGTAGGATTAAAGCTCGCACCCGGCAGCAAGTGAGCCGGGGGGCAGGGGAAAGGACCACAATTGGCAAATCATCCAAAAGTCAGCGCGCAGAAGCGCGCACGCGAACGGGCACGACAGGAACGGCAGAAGGAAAAGTTGGCGCGTCGCGAAGAAGCGCGCGATCGACCCAAGTCCGCGGCGCCGCGCATGGGCAATGAGGACCCGGACATCGCCGGCATCGTGCCGGGCCCCCAGGCGTCTCCGTGGGGCGACGATGCCCCGTGGGGTGAAGAAGCCGAGGACGCGGACGACTCAGCGGATCCGAAGGCCGACTGACCAGGTGCGTCCCGGCATCGGGACCCCTGCAATTTCGCGATAGGTTTCGTCGAGCAGGTTCGCTGCTTCGACGAACACCGAGACCCGGCCGAGCGGCCGGGTCAGCCGCCCCCCGACCAACACATACTGCTGGCCATCCACGCGATCCCGCGCGTCGAGGGTGAGGGCGAGGTGTGTCCGCCATCCGGTGGGGACGGCGACCGCCAGCCCCGCACTCTGCCTGGCGTATTCCAGCACGTACTTCGAGAGCAGTTGCGCGCGCGGCGCATCCAAATCCAGCGCGGTGTAGTGCGCACGCACCAGCGCGTTGGCCCACCGGCGTGTGGCTGCCACTTCGACACCGCGCGTCGTGACCGTGTGGACGTTGGTTGTGCGCCAGCGATCGGTCGCGCGTGCGCGAACCCAGTCGATGACGTCCTCATCCCACCGCGTAAACGGCGACACACTCATCGTCCATCCGCCGAGCGTGAGGTCGGCGCCGACTTCAAGGGACCATCCGCGTTCGGGGAGCAGCGCATCGCTCGCCTGATGCGCAGGGTCGGTGTAGTAGCGCTCGGTGAATGTCGGAATGCGGAAGGCTCGGGCCGCTGAGCCACGCAGGCGCACGCGCTCGTTCACGACGGTGCTGACGGAGAGCGACGGGCTCCACGCGGTGCCGAAGGTGGAGTAGTGGTCCACGCGCGTGCCGCCGTGAACCGAGACGCGGTCAGCCGGTGTCCACAGGCCTTCAACGAATCCATATGCGCGGCCATATGTGCGGTCGCCGAGGTTGGAGGAATCGATCCAGTCGCCGCCACCGCCGGCGCCGAGGCTGATGCGCAGGCGCGAACCTGCGAGCCGGCTGGCGGTGACGTCGCCCTCGAGCGCGTGGGTCGTATGGGTGTTCTCAGCGAAGCCCGGGCGTTTGATGTCCCAGCGAAACCGGTCGTTGTGCTTTCGCCCGGCCACACGCGACTGTGCCGACCAGGCGGAACTGGTCACATTCCACTGTGCGGAGACGACCGTACCATCGGTCCATTCCTTTGAGGGTGAGTTGCCGTAGAACCCGTTGGCGCCGAACGCGCGCCGCTGGTGGCGCGCATCGAGTGTCAGCCCCTTGCCGACACGTCCGCGCACGCTGCCGCCACCCATGCCGTAGTCGCGATCGAACATGAATCCGTCGGAGCGCGAGCCCCACGCTGAGAGTGTCCATGCCTCGGGCAATCCGTACCCGCTGACCGACGCCTGGCCGGTGGCCGTGCCGAACGTGCCGCCGCTGATTTCTCCTGTCGAGTGCCGGTCGCGTCTTGTAAGCACCTGGATGGTGCCACCGAACGCGTCGGCGCCATGCACGGCTGATGCCGGACCGGACACCACTTCGATGCGGTCGATGCCGACTATCGGTGCCGGGAGTTCGCCGTTGTGATGGCCGCTCTGCGCGTTGTTGAGGCGCACGCCGTCGATGAGGACGAGGGCCTGCCCGAACGTTGCGCCCCGAAGACTGAAATCGGTCTGCACACCCAGACCACCGCGCGCGCGCAAATCCACACCGGGCAGCAGGCGCAAGCCATCCACCAGTGACGAGACACCCAGGAGCGTGAGATCGTCGCGTGTCAGCGTGGAGACGGTTCGGCCCACGGTGTCGGCGGGCACCGGGGTGACTGTGGCCGTCACCACGACATCGCTCGTCACACGCGGCACGGTTTGCGCAACGGTGGGAGAGGGTAGCAGCAGGGCAGCCGCAAGGCCGAGGGCGGTGCGAGCGGAGAAGGCGCGTGGCATTGGCCGTCCAGCTTATCGCGAGCCCGGCAGAGTTGAATGATCCTTCCCCGTCAGGTACCCTTCGGTCGGTTGGGAACGTGTTCAGGAGGATACTCATGACGAAGACTTGGCGCGCAAGCGCATTGCTGGTAACCGCGACCGTGATGATCGCGGGGATGGTGGCGTCGCCACGGCTCGGGGCGGAGCAGGCCACGCAGGCCCTGCAGGTGGACCCGGCGCTGCTGGGGACCATGCAGTACCGGCATCTGTCGGTGTTCAGCCGCGGCGGCCGGTCCACGGCGGTGGTGGGTGTGCCGTCGAATCCGACGCTGTTCTACGCCGGCTACACCGGCGGCGGCGTGTGGCAGACGACCAATTCAGGCCAGACGTGGACGAACCTCTCCGACGGCTTCTTTGAAGCGGGGTCGGTCGGCGCGATCGACGTGTCGCTGTCGAACCCCAGTGTGATTTACGTCGGCACCGGATCGGCCTGCCCGCGCGGCAACGTCTCGCCGGGTGTGGGCATGTACAAGTCCAGTGATGCGGGCAAGACCTGGGAGCACGTGGGCCTCCGGGCGTCGGGCACGATTGGTCGCGTGCGAATTCACCCGACCAACCCCGACGTCGCCTACGTCGCCGTGCTCGGCAACATGTTCGCGCCGAGTGACGAGCGCGGTGTGTTCCGCACCCGTGACGGCGGCAAGTCGTGGCAGCGTGTGCACTTCATCAGCAACCGCACCGGTGCCGTCGATCTCGCGATGGACCCCAAGAACCCGGACATTCTGATCGCCGCGATGTGGACCACCGAGCGCAAGCCGTGGACCATTGAATCTGGTTCCACCGAAGGCGGCATGTTCCGCTCGACGGACGGCGGCACGACGTGGACGAAACTGGCGGGTGGTCTGCCC
The DNA here is from genome assembly GCA_964559545.1 of uncultured Solibacteraceae bacterium. Lineage (GTDB taxonomy): Bacteria > Acidobacteriota > Vicinamibacteria > Vicinamibacterales > SCN-69-37 > SYFT01. The sequence continues at coordinate 9,870 of CAZLJG010000070.1, forward strand.
GACAAGGTCATGACCGGGCGCATCGGCGTCTCGATTTCTCCGGCCAACACCAGCCGCGTCTACGCGCAGGTGGAAGCGGGGGGCGACCTCGGTGGCGTCTACATCTCGAACGACGGCGGCCTGACCTGGACCCGCGGCTTCACCGGTCGCGCTCTTCAGCAGCGCGCGTGGTACTACACCCACATTCATGCGGATCCGGTTGAGGTGGATACGGTGTACGGCCTGAACGTCGGCGCGTTCAAGTCCACCGATGGCGGCAAGACGTTTGGCTCCGCCGGCATTCAGTCGCACAGCGACTACCACGACCTGTGGATCAATCCGACCAACAACAAGATCATCATCACCGGCAACGACGGCGGTGCGGCGATCTCGACCGGGGTGGCCGGTGCCAACGGCGCGATGTGGTCCGGGCAGGACAACCAGCCCACCTCGGAGATGTACCGCGTGTCGGTGGACAACCGCTATCCCTACTGGGTGTACGGCGGACAGCAGGATAACAACACCAGCGGCGTGTCGAGCGCGAACGCCGAGTTCATGCCTTCGATGGGTGGCGGTGAATCCGGCTATGTGGCCGTGGACCCGCGTCGCGCCAGCCTCAACTACGCCGGCAACTACGGCGGCACGTTGCAGCGCGTTGATCGCGAAAATGGTCTCTCCGAAAACGTCCGTGTCTACGCCGACTCGCAGACGGGCCAGCGCGCGGCCGACATGAAGTACCGCTTCCAGTGGAACAACCCGATCAAGATCTCCTGGCACACTCCGGACGTGGTGTACACGACGTCGCAGGTGGTGCACCGCACGACGGATGGTGGCGCGAACTGGGATGTGATCAGCCCCGACCTCACGCGCAATGACAAGCGACGCCAGCAGTACTCGGGTGGCGAAGGCATCACACGTGACAACACCGGCGTCGAGGTCTACGCGACCATCTTCGCCTTTGAAGAATCCCCGACGACGCCTGGCTTGTTGTGGGCGGGCAGTGACGACGGCCTGGTGCACGTGTCGCGCGACAACGGCAAGACGTGGACGAACGTGACGCCGAACAACTGGCCGGAAGGCACGATCAACACGATCGACCCGTCGGACCACGATCCGGCGCGCGCGTTTGTCGTGATGCACCGGTATCGCATGGGTGACTTCACCCCGTACATCTGGCGGACGGATGACTACGGCAAGTCGTGGACGCGGATTGCTGATGGCACCAACGGGATTCCGGCCACCCACTTCACGCGCGCGTTGCAGGAGGACCCGAAGAAGAAGGGCCTGCTGTATGCCGGCACCGAGTTCGGCATGTATATCTCGTTCAACGACGGCCGGAACTGGCAGTCGTTCCAGAACAACCTGCCGCGCACGCCGATCACCGACCTCCAGGTATTCCGCAACGACCTCGTCGTCGCCACCCAGGGCCGTGGGTTCTGGATCATGGACAACCTGTCGCCGCTGCAGTCGATGGCGCCCGCGGCCACGCCTGCTGCCATCCTCTTCAAGCCCGAAGATGGGTTCCGGCAGGGCGGTCGTCTGCCCACGATTCAGTACTGGTTCAAGGACAAGCCGACTGCGCCGGTGCAGGTCGAGGTGCTCGACGCGGCCGGCACGGTGGTGTGGACGGCGACGGCACAGCCGGCTGACCGTCCCGTGCCTCCGCCTCCTGGTGCGGCGGCGCCCGGTGGTCGCGGCGGACGTGGTGCCGGCGGTCCGGGCGGCGGACGAGGCGGTGGTCGTGGTGGTGGCGGTGGCGGCGGAGTCACGGGCTATCAGGGCATGAACTCGGCGACGTGGAATCCACGCCTGCCGGCGCCCTACACCGTGCCGCAGGGCATCGTGATGTGGGGTGGTGGTGGCGGCCAGGGCGCGAAGCTCAAGCCCGGCACGTACACGGCGCGTGTGACGTCAGGCGCGTGGAACGCGACGCAGACGTTCAACCTCCGCCCGGATCCACGGACTCCGGCCGCGACGCCGGCGCAGTACGACGAACAGTTCAAGATGACGGTGGAGATCGGGCAGATCACGAAGAAGCTGTACGACGAGCTCGCCCGCATCCGCGGCGTCAAGGCCCAGCTACAGGAGCACATCAAAACGGCCGGAGCCGGCAGTGCGGCGGGGAAGGCCGCGCAGGCGCTGCACGACAAGCTGTTTGAAAACGAGAGCATCCTCACGCAGGTTCAGGGCGAGGGCGGCCAGGACGCCCTCAACTTCCCGGGCCGGCTCGACAACCAGTGGGTGGTGCTCTATGGCAACGCGGCGGCGACCGAACGGTGGCCGAACCGCGGCGTCATCGAGCGCTACAACGACCTGCTGCCCGAGACAAACGCGTTGTTCAAGGCGATCGAGACGAACCTCACGAGCGACCTCGCGGCGTACAACAAGATCGCGACGGGAGCGAAGCTCACAGCGGTCGTGGTCAAGTAGCAGCGCGCGGATGGACAGACTGAAGACGCAGATTCGGAGTATCCCCGACTTTCCAAAGCCGGGGATACTCTTCTACGACATCACGACGTTGATGAAGGACCCGCAGGGGTTCAAGTCTGCGGTGGATGCCATGGCGGCGCCCTACGCCGGCGTGCAAGTGGACGTCGTCGTCGGCATCGAGAGTCGCGGATTCATCTTCGGCGCAGCGGTGGCCGACCGCATCGGCGCCGGGTTCGCGCCCGTCCGGAAGATCGGCAAGTTGCCGTCGACGACCCGTCGCACGACATACGACCTCGAATACGGCACCGACTCGCTCGAGATCCACGAAGATGCCGTCGGGCCTGGCCAGCGAGTGCTCGTTGTGGACGATCTGTTGGCCACCGGCGGCACCGCCGCCGCCACCGTCGGCCTCGTTCGCGGCCTCGGGGCCGACATCGTCGCCGTCCAGGTCCTCATCGAGCTGCTCGCTCTGGGCGGCCGATCGAAACTCGTGAACGAACGCGTCAACGCGGTTCTAGCGTACTAGCTGCCTCCAGCTACTCGGCGTCGGCGGGTCCTGCCACCGAACAGCCCCATCGGGTGCTCGCTCACGCTGCGCGCCAGACGGGGCGCCCCGTTCGGCGGCACCCGCGTGCGCCGAGATGTCTCTGTGCAGGTATGGTACGGTTTCACCCTAGGCGCCCGTAGCTCAGCT
>CAZLJG010000071.1:0-3765 GCA_964559545.1 uncultured Solibacteraceae bacterium
CCGCGAATTCTGGGACATGACAAATCGTCAGGACTGGCACGTGTGCGACCTCGCCCAACGTGGCATCAGCGCCCGCGCCTACCGCCCAGGGCCGTACTCCGCGCGCGAAGACCTGCTCTACGCCTTCGACCGCTTTATCGTCTCCGCCCACGAGTAGCGCCCGGAGCAGCCGGACTTCAGTCCGGCTGAACCAACCAATTACTGCGCCCCCCGTCATATGTCTTGTTGAATAGGACATATGCCACCACGATCCACACTCGGTGAACTTGAACTGGTCATTTTGCTGGGCCTGATGCGGGCCGGAGAGGGCGCGCATGGCGCCGCCATCCGGGAGGAAATCGCGCGCACGACCGGGCGCGAAGTCACGCCCGGCGCCATCTATCCGACACTGGATCGCCTGGAACAACGGGGCCTGGTCCGATCGCACATTGGCGAACCGACCGCCGAACGAGGGGGACGCGCAAAGCGCCACTTCGTGCTGCTGAAGCCAGGCCTCGACGAAGTGCGCCGCACATGGAGACAGTACGCCGCGCTGGCGGACGGCCTGGGACCCACTCTCGCAAAGGGCAAAGTCCGATGACGCCACGGGCATCCCGGATCGCACGACTCCTCAGCCACGCCATTCCTGCCCGATACCGGCACGAGGTGCTTGAGGATCTCGTCGACGCCCACCAAGACGGATTGAGTCTCTATCTCGCCATCCTGCACAGCGCCCGCGATACCCGGCGACAGTCACGCGTCCGCCGCGAGGGACCCGGCACATCAGGACTGGGCGCGGACATCCGCAGTGCATGGCGGGCCATGGTCGCCCGCCCTGCGGCATCACTCGCCATCGTCGCCATCCTCGGCCTGACGATCGGCCTCAACACCGCCATTCTGAGCGTCGTGGATGCCGTGTTGTTTCAGCCGCTGCCGTTTGCCAATGCCGAGCGCGTCCAGTTTCTGTGGACGACGTCCGAGCGCGCCGCCCGCGACACGATGGCGCCGGCGCGCGCGTTGGACTTTCGCAGCAGAGTCACCGCTTTCGAACACGCGGCACTGATCGGGCACACCTCGATGACCGTGACGGGGCGTGGCGCAGCGCAACGCTGGTACGGAGCCAGCGTGTCCTCAAGCTTCTTCGATGTCCTTCAATCACCGCCCGCGCTCGGACGGACGTTTGTGTCCGCGGAATCCGATCGCGACGTTGTGGTCATCAGCCACCAGCTCTGGACCGATCAATTCGGCGCAGATCCGAACGTCGTGGGATCACGCGTGACGATGAACGGACGACTCCGCACGATCGTCGGCGTGATGCCGGCCTCGTTTTATTGGCCTTCGATTACGCCGGAGACGTCCGCCGAGAATCCTCCGCTGTTCTGGGCCTGCGCACCACAGCCGGACATCCCTGAACGTACCCTCGTGTACGACGAAGACATCACGCGCAACCGGACCATGGGTTTCCTTCGAGTCGTCACGCGTGTACGGCCCGACCGGTCGCTGGCCAGCGCGCAGGAGGAAGTGGACGTTGTTGCGACAACGCTCGCGACGGAGCACCCAACTACTGACGGCGGCCGTGGAGCGGTGCTGGTACCGGCGCACGACCAGTTGTTCGGCACGGTGGCCAGACCGATGTGGTTTGTGCTCGCCGCGAGCGGCCTGGTGGTTCTGGTCGCATGCCTCAACGTCGGCGGCCTGCTGCTCGTGCGTCAGTCAGGTCGCCGACGTGAGTTCGCGGTGAGAACGGCCCTTGGCGCGAGCCGATGGCGACTGGCACGGCTGGTCGCCACGGAAGCCCTGCTCCTGGCCCTTGGTGCCGGAGTCGTCGGGCTCCTACTCGCCGGCGCAGGAACATCCGCGCTTGTCGCCGCGGCGCCGGAAAGTATTGGCCGACTGGATCAGGTCGCGGTCAACATGAGAATTCTCATGGGCACGCTTGGAATCAGTGCCATGGCTGCCGTGCTGCTCGCCGGCGTATCAGCAGTGACCATCTGGCGGGATCGATCGGCGGACGCCCTGCGTGGTGCCGGCACAGCAGAGCCTGCGCGTGCCGGCCTCAGGTCGCTCATGATCGGCGCGGAGGTCGCGCTCGCCGTTGCACTGCTCGTGGGCGCGACCCTGTTTGGACAAAGCCTGTGGCGGCTGCAACGTGTTGACGTTGGACTCCGGCCGGATCAGCTGGTGACGTTCGACGTCCTCCTGACGGGCGAGCGGGCTGAGTATCAGGCGCAGCAGCTCGACTTCTACACAACGATGTTCGATCGCCTGCGGACGCTCCCCGGCGTCACGAGCACGTCGGGCGCGTTCACTCTACCGATCGGCGGTGACGACTTCGGCGCAGCGGCGCTGCCCGAGGGCAAGCCGTGGCCGGCGCCGGGGCAGGACAGGCGAATCGGATTCCAGATCATCTGGGACCGGTGGTTCGACACGCTCGGCATGCGCGTCGTCGCCGGCCGTGACTTCGAGTCGGGTGATCGCCGCGACACTGAACAAGTCGTGATCATCAATCAGGCGCTCGCCGAACTTGAGTGGCCGGGCACGAGCCCCATCGGCCGGCGCATGAAATACGCACGCGAAGACGACGCGCCCTGGCTCACGATTGTGGGCGTCGTCAGCAACGTCCGGCATTCCGGACCTGATCAGCCGCCAAGACCCGAACTGTATCTTCCGTACCGCCAGGTGACGCAGGCGATGATGGCGGTGGCCGTGCGAACAGACGGCGACCCGATGTTGATCGCCCCGGCCGTGCGCGGGGCCGTGGCGAGCGTGGATTCCACGCAGCCCATCTCGGGCATCTCAACCATGGCGGCCCATCTCGACAAGGCCTACGGCCGCGCCCGGTTCCTTGCGATCCTCACCATAGTGTTCGCCGGCGTCGCGGGGGTGCTGACGATGGTGGGGGTGTACGGCGTGACCAGCGTCGCGGTGGCCCAACGCACGAGGGAATTTGGTGTGCGGGCGGCACTGGGCGCACATCCTGGCCGCCTTGCCCGGGAGGTACTGTCGTCAAGCCTCAGACCGGTCTGGATCGGCGTGGGCGCCGGACTCGCCCTGGCCGCGTGGACAAGTCAGCTGGCGCAGCTGCTCCTCTTCGGAACCTCTCCGCATGACCCGGTGACCTACATGTGTGCCGCCGGAGCGACGATGGCCGCGGCGGCGGCAGCCTGCGCATTGCCCGCGCGACGGGTCGCGCTTGTTGATCCGGTCAGCGTGCTCAGAGGGGATTGAGGCCCCTTACCAGGGAAAGATCGCTTCGCGCGTATTGAGTCCGTCGTAGGCGCCGTAGAGCACGTATATTGCGCTGACCGCCCAGCACAACAGGATCAGACGACGAGAACGTGCCGGCAACGATGGCGTGGTCACGGTGGCGAGCGCGAGAAACACAAAGACCTCGTACGACGCGCGCTGGGCGTTGCCGACGTGTGACCAGACGTTGGGAAAGGTCAGTGACAGCGCCAAGAGCGCGTACCCGGCGAGTGCAACGCCGATGTGGCGGTTCACCCGCGGCCACAGGCTGAACGCGACCGCCGCGACCAGCAGCAACACCAGTGGCAACCATACGGCGGCCGTCGCCAGCTCGGGCACGGCCGGGTGATATGCGCCGGCGGACACCACGCGCCACAGTCGCACGATCCCCAGCAGCGGAACCGACACGTTATTGGAGCCGTGGGACAGGCCATCCCACCCCCAATCAGCCCACAGTGCGGCCGCGACATACACGCGCCAGGCCATGAGCGGCAGGACGGCCGATGCAATCCACAGCCGATCGCGCACCGACGCCATCGA
>CAZLJG010000071.1:3865-6383 GCA_964559545.1 uncultured Solibacteraceae bacterium
TGCCACCGATCACCGGCGACCGCTCGCACGATCCACGGCATGCCGATCCGCCCGAAGCGGTACGGCGCCGCATCCACCACCTCGCGATACTGATGCGGATCGTCGCGGAAGTGCCGCAGCAGCGGATCAAACGTCGCAAAGTACATGAACTGGCCGTCGTACCCCTCGTTGGGCAATAACGCCAGGCTGTCGCGCACCTCGCGACGGTCACGCATCAGTGGCGAACGGTCAAACCCTTCCTCGGAGATCCGGATCAATCCCGAGTAATTCCCATTAAATTCATTTGCGCTGTAGCGCACCACCATGCCGTAGACGCACGTCACGAACACGCTGACACCAACCACGGCGACTGCGGGGCGGAACAACCACTCGCCCCACGGCAGCGGACGCAGACGCTCCACGGCCACGGTGCCGAGGCGCCAGAGCTGCGGCGCCAGCATGACGGCCGCCACCTCGACAAACGAGCTGACCGGCATCATCAGGACAAACGGCGACACCCACGGCGACACGATCATCGCCACGAGCATCACAGCACCGGCCACGACGAGCACCCGATGCGCCACCACCACGCGCCTGGACCACGTCACGGTGGGCCGAATCAGGAACAGAAGCCACAACACGACGCCGGTCACACCAATCCCGATCCACCCAGGCCGATGGAACTCGGTGTACACGGAGGGCAGGACAAGGAATGAGAGCAGCCGTGACGACGACCCGTGATGCGTGGCCACCTCGAGAAAGTCCAGCGACCAATCGCGGCCGGCACCGGTGATCACGATGCTGTGCGCGGGGCCTCTGACCCAGCCGATCGACACCACACAGTCGAGACGTTGCGAGGCCTTCGGCGGAAGCAGGACCGAACAGACCGGTTTGTCATCGACCGCGACCGAAAACGCCTGTTCCACAGGCAACGTGTTGTTGAGGACGGCAATCAGCGCCACGGGCGCGTTCAGCAGCGCCGCGCGCACATCGGAGGCTGTATCAATCCGGACAGTGCCGTCGGCCGCCGGCACCGGAAGTTTGACGAGTTTGACGCGGAGTGCGTCGAATTCGGTGAACACACGCGTCGCAAGTACGACGCACAATGCCCCGGCAAGCGCCGCCGCTGCCACCATCCGGACCGGCCGAAGGTCGAACAGTCCGAACATTCCGCGATTATCGCACTACACCCACACCACCTACGCCACCTACCCAACCTTCCGCGTTGGATTAAAGAACGGCGTCGGCACCACCGTCGCGGGAACGCGATGACGGACAACGTCCACCGTGTGTTCAACGTCGAGGCGCGAACCAGTCGCGGCATGCGCGGCGTCAACCGTCGCGAGTCCGATCATCTGCTTGAGGATGGGTGACCACGTTGACGACGTCATGCGACCGATCTGGCGACCGCCGACCGACACCGGTACGGCCACGCGCGACGCCGTGGCCTGGGCCATCGGCGGCAGTCCAACGGCTTCGTACAGTTTCTCGACGGACGGCCAGTCCACGGCCACTCCGACAATCCGCCGATGAGGCGCCCGCGCCTGTTCTGCCGCCAGCGCCGTGCGCCCGACGAAGTGTTCCTTGTTGAAGTCCACGAGCCGCCCGAGGCCCAGCTCAAACGGCGAATACAACTGCGACGCGGTCAACGCCTTCCGCGCGCTGAAAAAATCCACATCGATCAGCAGGAGTCCGGCTTCAATACGTGCCACATCAAGCGCGAGCATGCCGGCCGGGCGCAAACCATGCGACGGACCGTGCGCCATCAACGCGTCCCACACCCTGGTCGCATCCTCGCGCTGCATCCAGATCTCGTAGCCGAGGTCGCCGGTGTACCCCGTGCGCGAGACGTCCACCTTCGCGCCTGCGATCGTCCCGGACGTCACCCGGAAGTATTTCAAGGCCGCAATATCCGAATGCACCACGTTGCGCAGCAACGTCGCCGATGTCGGTCCCTGCACCGCAAGCGCCGCGACCGATTCGGACACGTCCTCGATCGACACCTGCAATCCCGCGGCATGCTGGTGGAACCACCGCAGATTCGGTTCCGCCGCCGTGACGCGGAACACCTGCTCCCCCAGCCGGCTCACCGTGCCATCGTCAAGCACGCGGCCATGTTCGTCACACCACGGCGTGTAGATGACCCGGCCGACGGCGAGGCCATTGGCATCACGTGTGATCACCCGATCGACCAGCCGCGAGGCATCGGGCCCCGTAATCAGGTACTTGAAGAGCGGCGAGATGTCGAACAGGGCGGACCCGTTCCGGATGGCGTTGTATTCGTGTTCGTGATGCGCCTCATAGGCGCTGACTGTGTAGTACCCGGCCCACTCGCGGTAGTTGAGACTGCCGCACAGCGGAAAGGTTCGCTCATGGAAGGGGGTCCCAACGGGCATACGGAATTCTAGGGCTTTTCCAACAAAGTCACCCGGGCTTGCACCTCGAGGGCGAAGCGGCCGCGGCCGGCGGGCACTATGCGGAGGCCGGGGTTCTTCTGGTCGAGCCGCCGCCGAAGGAGGAGGAGCCGCGTCTCAAGGTT
>CAZLJG010000071.1:6483-10813 GCA_964559545.1 uncultured Solibacteraceae bacterium
TGCGCCAGGTCCTGAAACGCGGTCATCGTAAACACCGAGACCGGCACCGCCCGTCGTCCCGTCGGCGCATCGTCACCGTCGTGCCCACGTTCGCCGGCCACCTGCTCGATGGCGGTGACTTCGTAGATGTCTGCGGCCAGCAACTTGAAGATGCCTTTGAGGCCCGTGTACGACGCGATGGCTTCGATGCGCAACGCCATGCGGTCAAAGATCGGCCCGGTCGTTTCGCTTCGAACAAAACGAAGTCGGAGGTTCCAGCCCTGCATCGAATCCGGATCGGGGATCTGGATCAGGGCCTGGGGGTTTTCAGCGATGTTCCGGCGGCTCTTGTTGAAGAACTGGAACGACAAGGCCACGTGCCGGGCGTCCACGAACTCCACGTGGCTCAGGTACGCCGCGTTTGGGATGCCCTCCTTCGAGCACGTGTAGAACATCGCGGGGATGATGCCCTGGAAACACGACGCCAACGTTTCGAGGCGAATCACAGGCGCGCTCCAGCGTCGGGGCCCGGCGTCTGATCAAACGCCGCGGTCACTCGCAGCCGAATCACCACACACGGCCAGGAGGTCCACCGCGCCGTGGCGGCTTCGGGAATCCCCACCATCTTCAACTGCGCGAGGAACCCGTTCCACTGCCGCTGCACCTCGGCCAATTCGACCGGCTCGGCCTGGCGGAGGGCGACAAACGTGCCTTTGATCTGGCAGGCACGGTCATCGGCCGGCCGTGCGAACGCCAGGGCGGCCTGACCGTTGTCCTCAAGGTTCGCGACCACCGCGCGCGCATCGGTCGTCGTCACGTACGCGTTGAGGTGTTCACGGTCGTCCTCGACCTTGACGGCAATCACACGCGCGCCGGAGGGTTCCAGGCCGGCATTGCGCGTCCCCATATGGATCGACATGCCCTGTTCGAGGAACGAGATGAGGTCGGGAGGCAACGTCACGGCAGGCGGCAGCGAGTATACGTTAATGAGTTCTTAGGAAACTTGTAGGACCGGGTTAGGGTTCGAACGCCTGTCGGCTCCGTCTGTATCGCACGGAGACGACATGATGACCACATCCCGATTTACTGCAACAACCACCATCCTCGCCGGCGTTTTGCTCACCACCATTGCGGTGTCAGCACACACCCCGGCGTCCACCCCCTCAACCCCCGCATCCAACGTAAGTGTCGCCCGGGGCGAGTACCTCGTGACCACATCCGGGTGCCACGACTGCCATACACCGTGGATCATGGGCGCCAAAGGTCCGGAGCCGGACATGAAACGCGCGCTGACGGGCCACCCCGCGGATTTCGTGATGCCGCCGGCGCCGAAACTCCCTCCCGGTCCGTGGATCTGGATGGGTTCGGCAACCAACACCGCGTTCGCAGGCCCATGGGGCACCAGCTTCGCGGCGAACCTGACGCCCGACAAGGCTACCGGTACGGGCGAGTGGACCGCTGATCAGTTCATCGCCACACTTCGCACCGGACGTCACCTCGGCAAGGGCCGTCCAATCCTGCCGCCGATGCCCGCGGCGGTCTACGCCAAGATGGCTGACGACGACCTGCGGAGCATCTTTGCCTACCTGCAGTCCCTGAAGCCGGTGAGCAACAAAGTGCCGCAGCCGATCGAACCCGGAGAAGGCGGGCAGTAATGAGACCAGTCGTCCGCCACTCGTTGATGCTCGGGCTGTGCGTCGCCTTCATGGCCGCGGTGCATCAACGAGTCGCGGCGACCAACGCTCCGGCACCCACCCTGCTCTCAGAAACAGGTCTCTTCGGTCCAGGAGTCCAGGGGTCCAGGAGTCCAGGGGTCCGGGAATTCAGTCCTCAGTACCCCCTGTGGAGTGATGGCGCGGCGAAGCGGCGATGGGTGTTTATACCTGAGGGCACGACAATCGATGTCTCGGATCCGGATCGCTGGGTGTTTCCTGACGGAACTAAGTTCTGGAAGGAGTTTGCGATCAACGGTCGCAAGGTCGAGACGCGCATGTTGTGGAAGCGCAACGGGGACTGGACGTTCGCGACTTACGCATGGAACGACTCACAAACCGAGGCCACGCTGGTCGGCGATGCCGGGCTGACGACCACTGCGGAAGTGGGTCCCGGCAAACGTCATCGCATCCCGGCGACATCGGAGTGTCAGGCGTGTCACGTGTCCGGCCGCACGGAGGTGCTCGGCTTCACTGCCCTGCAACTCTCACCTGACCGCGATCCGAACGCCCTCCACGCCGAGCCGCTGTCGCCAAACATGGTGACGCTCAAGACCTTGCAGGCCGAGTCCCTGACTTCGCCCGCAAGGCCCGAATGGATCTCGAACCCACCCCGTATCGACGCTGCGGACGCGCGCACGCGCACCGTGCTCGGCTACCTCTCGACCAACTGCGGCAGTTGCCACAACTCCGCGAGCGACATTGCGACGCTGGCGTTCGACCTCAAGGCTCTGACCGCCGCGACAACTCCGTGTCCCGCCAGCCTGACCACAACGCTTGATGTTCCCGGACGCTGGGAGATTCCATCGGCTCCCGCCGGCTCGTCCCGCCGTGTCGCCCCCGGCGCCCCGGACCTGAGCGCGGTCATCAAGCGCATGCGCAGCCGGCGACCGTCCACCCAGATGCCGCCACTCGGCACCGAGGTCGTCGATCACGCGGCCGTGGACCTGCTGACACAGTGGATCGAGGCGGATGCCCGGGTGTGGAACGCCAGGCGGTCTGGTTGTGTGAACTGACGGCCGGATGCGGCAGAATGCCACTGGGGGTACCCAATGGTTCGCACATGGCTCGTCGGCCTGATTGCCGTGGTCGCGGCGCTGACCGCAGGGTCGGCGCGTGTCAGCGCCTGTACCTGCGTCGTCAACACCTCGACGTGCAAGGCTGAGTGGGACGCTGACGCGGTGTTTGTGGGACAGGTCACCGCCAACGATCTGGCGGCGGAACCGGATATTTTTCTCTCGCGACGCGTCACGTTTGTGGTGAAAGAGACGTTCAAAGGCATTGAGGGCCCGTTGGTGGACGTGCGCACCGGCATGGGCGGCGGTGATTGCGGCTTCAGATTCTCGGTCGGCGACACGTATCTGGTCTACGCACATCGTCAGCACACGACCGGAACGTTGACGACCGGGATCTGTTCACGAACTTCGCTGGCCGCGAACGCACCCGACCTCAAGCATTTGCGGCGCCCCCTGAGTCCGCTGCCGGAGCCGGCGCGACTCCACGGTCGCGCGATGCGCAACGAACTTCAGAGTGCGCGAACGCCTCGCGTCAACGAGCCCTTCGCCGGCGCGCATGTACGACTGGCGGGCGAGGCGGGTTCCTGGGACACCAGGACGGCACCTGATGGCCACTACGAGTTCCGAGTGCCGGCCGGCCGCTATCGGCTGACGGTCACGGCACCGGACGGTTTCCACAGTTGGCCGGATGCGACGGCGGGTCGTGATGTCCGGGTGATTGACGCATCGCCTTGTGCGCCGATTGACATCCAGATCCGCTCAAACGGACGGGTGCGTGGGCGAATCGTCGATGCGCAGGGTCAGGGCGTGCCGTTGCTCAGCGTCGACATCGCTGATCGCTGGATCACACAATCGTCGTTTACATTCCCGGCGGCCAGAACGATGACGGATGCTGAGGGGCGCTTCGAGTTCACACGCCTGGAACCTGGGGAGTACGACATCGGACTGACACTGCGCCGCAATCCGCAGCGCGGCGGTGCTGACCATGCCATCGTCTTTACGCTGCCAGTTCCGATCGACATCGGATTCGGCACGATCGTGGACGCTGGCGAGGTCCAACTACCGGATGGTGTCGACGTGCGCCAGGTCTCCGGAGTGGTCGTGGATGGCGCCGGAGCGCCGGTGTCGCAGGTGGAAGTACGGGCTGTCTCCGCCGGCAGCAATCCGGGAGTGGCGAGTGCGCCGGTCGTGACCGACCCGCAGGGGCGTTTTCGTCTTGCCGTCATCAGCGGCCGGATCCACGAGCTTGTGGCCGAAGATCGGACCCACGTCGCGAATCGCTCAACCTACCGTTCGGCCCGGTCCGCCTCATTCGACACAGCGTCCGCGCAGTCCCCGTTCACCCTGGTGCTGAAGTAAAGCTCTCGGGACCTCGGGACTCCTGGACTCCTGGACTCCTGGACCCCTTAGAATGTCCGGGATGCCACAACAGTACGACGCCATCGTCATTGGCGCCGGCCACAATGGACTGACCGCAGCGGCGTATCTCGCCCGGGCCGGGCGCAAGGTGGTGGTGCTCGAACGTCGCCATGTGGTGGGTGGCGCGGCCGTCACTGAAGAAGTTTTTCCGGGCTTCAAGTTCTCGGTCTGTTCGTACGTCGTGTCGCTCCTGCGGCCCGAGAT
>CAZLJG010000071.1:10913-12878 GCA_964559545.1 uncultured Solibacteraceae bacterium
GACCCGTTTTCGATGCGGCTGCGCGAGCTGAAGCCGCTGCTCGACATCCTCAACCGCTTCCGCGGGTTGCCCGACAACGATCGCTACAACCAGTTGCAGCTCCGGACGATGAGCGCCACGGACTTTCTCGACCAGTGGTTCGAGACCGATGTGTTGAAGGCGACGATGTCAGCGTCGGGGATTATCGGTACGTTCCTTGGTGTGAAGTCACCGGGTACGGCGTATGTGTTGCTGCACCACTACATGGGCGAGATCGACGGCGCGTTCAGGTCGTGGGGCCTGTCACGCGGCGGCACGGGCATGGTGTCCGAATCGATCGCGTCGGCCGCGCGCGCAGCTGGTGCCGAGATTCGCACGGAATCCCCCGTCACCAAGATCATGGTGTCGAACGGGCGCACCAATGGCGTGGTCCTTGAGAACGGCGACTACGTGCTGGCCGACACGATTCTTTCGAGTGTGGACCCGCGCCTCACGTTCCAGAAGATGGTGGGCGAAGAACATCTGCCGACCGAATTCGTCGAGGACATCCGCCGCTACAAGTTCCGAGGCTCCTCCGGCAAGGTGAACATCGCGCTCGACGGACTCCCTGACTTCACGGCCATGCCTGGCGTGGGGCCGCATCTGCGTGGTGCCATCTCGATTTCGCCGTCAGTTGAATACATGGAACGGGCGTATGACGATGCGAAGTATGGACGGTATTCGAAACAGCCGTACATCGACATCGTGATCCCGAGCCTGACTGACCCGTCGGTCGCGCCTCCCGGCAAACACGTCATGTCGTGTTTTGTGCAGTACGCGCCGTACGACTTGCGGAATGACGATGGATCGCCGGCGAACTGGGATGACCACCGCGAAGCGTTTGGTGACGCGGTCATCAACGCCATCGCGCAGCACGCGCCCAACATCCGCGAGCGGATCCTCCATCGGCAGGTGCTGACACCGCTGGACATCGAACGCACGTTCGGGTTGTCGGAAGGCAACATCTTTCAGGGCGAACTCACACTCGAGCAGTTGTTCTTCCTGCGGCCGGCGCCAGGCTGGGCGGACTACCGCACGCCGGTCAAGGGGCTGTACATGTGCGGGTCAGCGACCCACCCGGGCGGCGGCATCATGGGCGCGCCCGGCCGCAACGCCGCGATGAGGGCGATGAAGTCATGACCGACGTCATCATCATCGGCGGCGGCCTCAACGGCCTGGTGGCCGCGAACGTGCTCGCGAAAAGGAAGTTCTCCGTGCTGGTGCTCGAACGCGAGGACCAGGTCGGCGGTGCGGCGGTCACCGGCACGTCGGCGCTTGGGGTGAAGTCGCCGACGCTGAGCCACTCCCTGGGGCCCGTGAGCGCGGATGTCTGCCGTGCGCTCAAGCTCGATCGGGCCGGCATCGAATTCATGACGCCGGATCCGGTGTTGACGACGTTTGGCACAAAAGACGAGGTGATCACGTTCCATCGCGATCACATCCTGACGGCGGCGTCGATCGAACGTGTGTCGTCGGCCGACGCGGCGAAGTGGCAGGCGTTTGGTGTGACGCTGCAACGCCTGGCCCACGTGTTGAAGGAACTGAATCGCCATCAGGCGCCGTCTGTGGACGCGCCGGCGTCTGCGGATTTGTGGCGACTGCTCAAGGTCGGTCGGCATGCCCGCGCGCTGGGCAGCCGCGAACTGGCACGACTCGGTCGGTACGTGCCGATCTGCGTCGCAGACCTGGTGTCGGAATGGTTCGAGAGTGATCTGGTGCAGGCGGCCGTAGCCGCGCGCGCGATCTTCGGTCACCACATGGGCCCGTGGTCGGCGGGCACGGGTGCATTGTTGTTGCAGCGGTTGGCCGAGGACCCGATGCCCGTGGGCGGTGGCGCCACCGTCAAGGGTGGGCCCGGCGCCTTCTCAGCCGCGCTGGCCTCGATGGCCACGCAGTCGAACGTCACGATCCGCACGGGCGTAAGAGTCGCACGCGTACTCACACGCG
>CAZLJG010000072.1:0-12702 GCA_964559545.1 uncultured Solibacteraceae bacterium
CGCGGATGCCGGCATGATTGAGCAGATGTTGCTCAATCTTGCGGTCAACGCCCGGGATGCGATGCCGAATGGCGGCGCGTTGATGATTCGACTGTCCACCGAACACTTGCGAGCCCCGAAGGAACACGTCGGCCTCGGCGCCGGCGACTGGGTGCGTCTGGAAGTACAGGACACCGGACACGGGATGGACGAGGCCACCAAGGCCCGCATCTTCGAGCCGTTTTTCACGACGAAGGAATTTGGCCGCGGCACGGGACTCGGGCTCGCCACCGTCTACGGGATCATCCGGCAGATGGGCGGCGTGGTGCAGGTGGAGAGCAGGGTTGGGCAGGGCACCACCTTCTCCGTGTACATGCGTCCGACAAAACTGCTCACCGTCGAAACCGGCATCGTGCCAGAGGCGGCGGCCCCTGGGGGGTCGGAAACGATTCTGCTCGTCGAGGACGAACCAGGCGTGGCCAAACTCCTCCAGCAGATGCTGCATCGGCACGGCTACGTCGTCCTCGTCGCCGAAGGACCGGAGCGCGCGCTGGCGTTAGCCCGTGAGGCCGGAGACGACATCGACCTTGTGGTCAGTGATGTGGTGATGCCTGGAGGTACTGGTCCCGAGCTGGTGCGGCAACTGCGCACGGAACGCCCGGGGCTGCGTGCGATCTTCATCTCGGGTTACGCCGACACCGTGCTCTCGCGCGAGGGGCTTCCCCCCGACGCGCAGTTTCTGCAGAAGCCGTTCCCGGCCATCGATCTCCTGATCAAGGTCCGTCAGGTGCTCGCGACCCGCACGATATAGTTGGGGGCGTGACTCTCCGACCCATGCTCCGGCACATGGCCGGCCTCACCCTGGTGGCGGCTGCTGCCGCGTGCGGTGATGACCCGCCGCCTGCGCAGGATCTTAGTGGGGCCATCGAAGTGGCCGTCACACCGGCACGCATGAATCTGCTGCGGCACGTGGTGAATGCCAATGGCACCATCACGCCGCATCCCGACGCCGAGTGGACCATCCACGCCACCGAAACCGCCATCGTCGCTGAATTGCCCATCGCCGAGGGCGAACCGGTGGCGGTCGGCGACATCGTCGTGCGCTTTGAGGTGCCGAGCCGGTCGTCGGCCATTCAGGCGGCCGAGTTTGAATTGTCCGCGTGGACGCCCAGGCTTGAGACAGCGCGTACGCAGGTGACGGAGCGCACGTCGATGCTGCAGCGCGGACTGATTGCGCGTGTCGAGTTGGATGCCGCCAAGGGCGAGCTGGCCACCGCAGAGACGACAGTGGCCGCAGCGCAGGCGACGCTGGCGAGCCTGCGGGCCGCCGAAAACCGCGACACGGTGCGCGCGCGCTTTCCCGGCATCGTGTTGCGCCGCTGGCACTACCAGGGCGATCTCGTGACCAACACCGGCACCGACCCCGTGCTGCAGATCGTGGATCCCACGCGGATGCAGGCCACGCTCGACGTGCCAGTGGCGGATGCCGGCAAGCTGATGGCGACCCAGCGGGTGACGCTCATCACCGCGGGTGCCGCACCGATGGTGTCGACCGTCTCAGCGGTGTTGCCTGTCGCGTCTCCGGATGCCACCACGACCCGCGTGATCGTGGCGATCCCGACACCACCCACGCCACCCACGCCACCCACACCACCTACAACAGCTACCTTGAAGATCGGCGACGCCGTGATTGGCGAGATCCTGATCGCCGAAGTGCCGGAGGCGATGGTGGTGCCGACCCGCGCGATTCTTCGTGTGGCAGGCACGACCTATGTGCTTGTGGCCGGATCAGATGGACGCGTTGTACGACGCGACCTGCGCCTCGGCGTGACCACACCTGAACTCACGCAGGTGCTTGAAGGGCTGCAGCTCGGGGAATTCGTAATTACGTCCGCGCTCACCGAACTCAACGAGGGCGACCTCGTTCGGCACGCGGGGTAACTATCGCGGCGTCAACGGCAACCGAATCGTCGCGCGACATCCGGTCGCGCCGACACGATTCACCAGCGTGATGGTGCCGCCATGCGCCTCGGCGATCTGGCGGCTCAGCGCCAGGCCGATGCCAGAGCCATTCGGCTTGGTGGTGAAAAACGGAACGAACAGGTTCGAGGTGTCGGGCAACCCCTTGCCATCGTCATCGACCGTAATTTCCGCCCAGTCGCCATCCGCGCGCCAGCCGACGGACACCCCGCCATTGGTCTCGAGCGACGCATCCACCGCGTTGCGCACGATGTTGATGAGCGCCTGTTCAAGCTGATCGGAGTCCGCGACCAGGTCGATATCCGCCGACCGTGCAACGCTGACCGGCAACCGTTTCTCGAGCTCGACGATTCGCGTCATCAGCGTGGTGACCTTGAACGGCTTCGGCTGCGGCTTTGGCAGGCGCGCCAACTGGGCATACGAGCGGAGGAATCGTCCGAGCGCCCCCGACCGGTCCTCGATCAGCGACAGACCCTGGGAGACTTCATCCTGACGCGGAAATACGTCCGCCCGATCAACAATGCGGCGCAACGAGTGCGCGATCGACTTGATCGGCGTCAGGGAATTGTTGATCTCGTGGGAGAGGACGCGCACGATGCGCTGCCACGCGGCCTGTTCTTCTTCACGCAGGGCCTGACTGAGGTCGGCGATAACGATGAGGTGGTGTGGACGGCCGTCGCGGTAGAACATCGCGCGTCGGACTTCATACCGGCCAGGCCGGCCGTGGAATGATCGATCCACCAGACGCCGGGAGTCTCCTGAGAGGTATTCGTCCACGGTCAATGCCGAAGCGGCCGACCCGAGCAGGTCGGCGGACGACTTGCCGAACAACCGTTCGCCGGCCTTGTTCACCAGCAGCAACTGATGGGTCGGGTCGAACGCGAAGACGGCGACGCCGATTTCTTCCATCACGTGTGTCAGCAACACGGTGGACTCCACGGCCTCGGTGCGCTGGCGCTGCAACGTGGAGCCGAGGTCGTTCACCTCGCGCATGACCATCGCCATCGAACTGCCGCTGCGGGCACTCAGGCCGCGAATTGAGTAGTCCCCCTCACGGAGTGCCCCGAGGAGATTGGCAATGAGATTGAGGGAGCGCACCGCCATCTGCCGCGCGGCCGACGCGGCCGCGAGCCACACCACGACCACGATGGCCGTGAGAGTCCACCGCACCTCCGGGGGCAGATCGGTGCGCCACAGGTAGAACAACGACACGGCCACGGCCGGAGCCGCGCCGCCCAGCACGAGCAGGGTGAGCGCGAGTTCGAGGTTGCGCGCCTGCGGGGCGCCCCGTCGCGAGTCCGTCATAACCCGAAGTACTGCAACCGGCGATACAACGCGCTGCGACTCACGCCAAGTTGCTCGGCGGCCTTGCGCACGTCCCCGCCATGTTTCGCGAGCACCTTTTGAATGAACAGTTTTTCGGACTGCTCAAGCGTCATGTCTTCCGACGGTGCCCCTGGCGGCGCGGCGCCGCCGGACAACCCGAGGTCCTGCGCCGTGATGTGGCCGGTCTGCGCCATCAGCACCGCACGTTCGATCGCGTGGTCGAGCTCACGGACGTTCCCCGGCCACAGGTGCGTATCGAGCGCCTGACGCGCCGAACGGTCAAACCCGTCAAACGTCCGTTTGTACCGGCCGGCGTATTTCGCCAGCGAGTGCTCTGCGAGAGGCAGGATGTCTTCACGCCGTTCCCGCAGCGGCGGCAGATGAATGACCACGGTGTTCAGGCGGTACAAGAGATCCTCCCGGAAACGACCGGCCGCGATTTCCGCGGGCAGGTCGGCGTTGGTCGCCGAAATCACGCGCACGTTCACGAAGATCACGCGCGACGACCCCACCTTCTGCACTTCGCCGGTCTGCAGCACGCGCAACAACTTCGGCTGCAGACGCGCGGGCATGTTCGCGATCTCGTCGAGGAACAACGTGCCCTCGTCGGCGAGTTCAAAACACCCAATACGGTCGGTACGGGCATCGGTAAACGCGCCTTTGACGTGCCCGAACAGTTCACTTTCGGCCACGCCTTCCGACAAGCCGCCCGCATTCATCGTCACCAGCGTCTTCGACGCCCGCTGCGACAACCGGTGCAACAGGCTCGCGACGACCTCCTTGCCGGTGCCATGTTCGCCGGTGATGAGCACCGTCGCATCCGACGGCGCGACGCGCTCGATCGTCTCGCGCACCTGACGCATGGACGGGGCTTCCGCGATGAAGGTTGGCAGGTCGCGCCGGTGCAACCGCGCGTTTTCTTCCTGCAGCCGTCGGCTCCGTCGCAACGCGCGACGCAATTCGAGCTGCGTCTGCACTGCCACCAGCAACTTCTCGTCGTCCCACGGCTTCTCGATGTAGTCGCGCGCACCGCGGCGCATGGCCTCAACCGCGCCGGCCACACTGCTCCACCCGGTCATCACGAGGACGGGCAGCGTCGGGTCAACGGCCTTCATCCGCTCCAGCAGCGCAAAGCCCTCCTGCCCCGACGTCGTGTCGCGGGTGTAGTTGAGGTCGATGAGCGCCACATCGAAGTCGGCGCCTTCCAGAGTGGCGACCAGTTCCTTCGGCGAAGCCGCCGTCGTAACGTCGTACCCCTCCCCGCCCAACAACAGTCGCAGGGCATTCAGTACGTCCGCCTGATCGTCGGCCACCAACACGCGGCCTTGATGA
Source organism: uncultured Solibacteraceae bacterium (assembly GCA_964559545.1). Lineage (GTDB taxonomy): Bacteria > Acidobacteriota > Vicinamibacteria > Vicinamibacterales > SCN-69-37 > SYFT01. The sequence goes on from CAZLJG010000072.1 coordinate 4,618, forward strand.
ATTGCCACTAAGCCTGCTCCCTCTACGAAGTCCCGAAGTGCCGAAGTGCTCGAAGTCCCGAAGTCCCGAAGTTCCGGGGTCCGAATCCCAGTATCGGGATTATTGCGCGTCTAGCCCCAGCAAAACGACGATTCAGCCCAATGAATAGGAAAAGCCGTGCCAAGTCTTGGGGTGGCACAAGGATTGAAACAGCAGTCGCCGTGACTCCTCGGATTCTCGTTGCCGACGACCAGCCTGACATTCTGCAAGCCCTTCGGCTCCTGCTGGTGGATGCCGGGTATGAGACCGACCTGGTGGGTTCGGTGGGTGACGTGATCGATCGGGTATCGGCACAGCCCTACGACCTGCTGCTCATGGACCTCAACTACACCCGCGACACCACGTCCGGGCGCGAGGGTCTGGAACTCCTGGAGCGGGTGCGCGCCAAGGACTCCGCCCTCCCGGTGGTGGTGATGACGGGCTGGGGCAGCATCGACACGGCGGTGGAAGCCATGCGTCGCGGGGCCCGAAGTTTTGTGCAGAAGCCCTGGGATGACACGACACTCGTCGAGGTCGTTCAGCGTGAGGTGTCGGAAGGCCAGGCGGCGCGGCGGCGTGACGCACGCTTCTCGCGCGACTACGAGGAAGCGAGACAAATCCAACGCGCGTTGCTGCCGGCCACGATGCCGACACTGGCAGGTTGCCAGGTGGCCGCGCGGTGGACGCCGGCCTCCGGCATCGGCGGCGACTGTTACGACGTCATCCGCTTCAGCGACACACGCCTTGCCGTCTCCATCGCCGATGTCGTCGGCAAGGGGCTGCCGGCCGCATTACTCATGTCGAATCTGCAGGCCGCCGTCCGCGCGTTCGCCACCGCATCGGCGGATCCCCACGACGTGTGCGGTTCGGTCAACCGGCTGCTCTGCCGCAACATCGCGTCGGGCAAGTTCGTGACGTTCTGCTACGTGGTGGTCGATCTGGCCGCACAGCAGGTGACGTATGCCAACGCGGGCCACAATCCCCCGCTGATGATTCGCGCGGACGGCCGCATCGACGCACTCGGCACCACGGGCCTGGTGCTGGGCGTCTCCCCGGACTGGACCTACACCACCGGCACATCGCCCTTTCGTCCGGGCGATCGCCTCGTGTGCTTCACCGACGGGATGACCGAAGCGCGCAATCCCGCAGACGAGGAATTTGGCGAGGAGCGGCTGGCGGCGCTCGCGGCTGCCACCGCCGCAGGCTCCGCCGAGTCGCTGGCCGATGTGCTGACCAAAACCGTCATCGACTGGACCAGCGGGGCCGCGCAGGACGATGCGACATTGATTGTGGTGGAATCCGTATAATGGCCGCAGGAGTTCCCAACATGATGCGACGATTCACGACTCTCGCTCTTGCTCTGCTCGTCGTCGGACTCAGTCAGCAGGCCTCACACGCGCAGGCGCAGTCCGGCTTGCGGTCGCCGGATGTGATCTATGTGCCCACACCGCAGACGGTGGTGGACGCGATGTTGAAGATGGCCGGTGTCACCGCCAACGACGTGGTCTACGACCTCGGCTGTGGTGATGGCCGGATTGTGGTCACGGCGGCCAAGCAGTTCGGCGCGCGCGGCGTGGGCATCGACATCGATCCGCAGCGCATCAAGGAATCCAATGAGAACGCGGTCGCGGCCGGTGTGACCGACCGCGTGCGATTCAGCAACGACGACATCTTCTCGGACAGCGTCAACTTCAGCGAGGCGTCGGTGGTGACGCTGTATCTGCTGCCCTCACTCAACGTGAAGTTGATGCCCAAACTGCTCGCGCAACTGAAGCCCGGCTCGCGCATCGTGTCGAACAGCTTTCAGATGGGCGAGTGGGAGCCGGAAAAGACGATGGAAGTCGAAGGCCGGATTATCTACTTCTGGACCGTGCCCAAGTCATAACGACCGGAGCAGATCCACAAGCCGGTCGAGCAGCTTGGCCTGACCGGCATTGATCGCGATACGGGCGTCGTCGATCGAAAAAAACGCCACGCGATCCACTTCGGGCACTTCGATGAATCGGCCGGAGCGGGGCGGCCATTCCGTCGTGGTCGTGATGCTGATGGCCCGGCCGGGGTCACAATCGCCCTCGAAGGCCCACGCCCACACCACCTTGCCGGAGCGCTGGGTGATGCGCCCCAGTTCGTGAAACGGACCAGCCGGATCGAACCCGGTCTCCTCGCGAAATTCCCGAAGCGCGGCTTCAAGCAGGGTCTCTGCGCTGTCCCGCCCGCCCTTGGGAATCGACCAGGCGCCGTCATGGCGGCTCTCCCAGTACGGGCCGCCGGGATGGGCGAGTAACACCTCCGGCCACGGCGCCACCGTGCGCCTGAACATCAAGAGGCCCGCACTCTCCTTCCGCCGCATAACGTAATTATGGACCCTGGGACCTCTGGACCCCTGGACCTCTGGCCCCCTATACTTTGCGCATGCCTGTCACATTTACCGTGAACGGAAAGTCGACGACCGTCGACGTCCCGGCCGAGATGCCTTTGCTCTGGGTGCTGCGTGACGTCCTGAATCTCCACGGCACCAAATACGGGTGCGGCACCGGACAATGCGGCGCCTGCACGGTGCACCTGCGCGGACGCGCGGTTCGTGCGTGCCAGACGCCGGTGAGCAACGTGGCTGGCGCCGCCGTGGTGACCATCGAAGGGTTGTCGCCGGACGGCAGTCATCCGCTGCAGAAGGCGTGGATGGATCTCGACGTGCCGGAATGTGGGTACTGCCAGGCCGGTCAGATCATGGCGGCCGCCGCGTTGCTCGCGCAACGACCCAAGCCGACCGACGCCGACATCGACACGGCGATGAACACCAACCTCTGCCGCTGCGGCACGTATATCCGCATTCGCGAAGGCATCCACCAGGCCGTGCGTAGCGTCGCTGACGATGAGGTGTCCAAGTGAGCACAATGACTCTTCCCCGCGTCGATCGCCGAAGCTTTCTGAAGGTCACCGCGCTGGCCGGCGGCGGGTTCATGATCGCGTCGTATCTCGATCCGCTTGATGTCCTCGCGCAGGGCCGTGGCGGCAATCAGGCGCCACTCAACCCCAACGCGTTTGTGTCGATTGACAGCAACGGCATCGCGACGATCATCGCGAAGAACCCGGAGATCGGGCAGGGCGTCAAGGTGATGCTCCCGATGTTGATCGCCGAGGAACTCGACATCGAGTGGAAGGACGTCCGCATCGAGCAGGGCGACCTCAATCCGGCAAAATACGGCGTGCAGTCGGCCGGCGGTTCCACCGCCACGCCGAACAACTGGGTGCCGATGCGCCAGATGGGCGCGGCCGCCCGCCACATGCTGATCGCCGCGGCGGCGCAGGCGTGGGGTGTGCCGGCGACGGAGATCACCACGACGCCTGGTCGTCTGGTGCACGCCGGCTCGAACCGTTCCGCCGGTTACGGACAGTTCGCCACGGCGGCGGCCGCGATGCCGGCGCCGGTGCTGGCCGACCTCAAGCTGAAGGATGCGAAGGACTATCGCATCATCGGCAAGCGAATCCCCGGCGTGGACAACTTCAAGATCGTGACCGGCCAGTCGCTGTTTGGCAGCGACGTCAAGGTGCCGGGCATGCTGTATGCGGCCTACCAGCGCTGCCCTGTCATCGGCGGCAAGGCCGTCAGCGCCAACCTCGACGCGATCAAGGCGATGCCCGGTGTGCGTCACGCATTCATCGTGCCGGAGAGCCATGGCGGCGGATCGATGAGCGGCGTCGCCGTGGTCGCCGACAGCTGGTGGTACGCCGAGAACGCACGCAAGAAGCTGCAGGTCACCTGGGACAACGGCATCACGGCCAGCGACAGCAGCGCCGCGTTCTCCGCACGCGCCCAGCAACTCGCCAAGGAGGCGCCACAGTCAACGTCGCGCACAGACGGAGATCCGGAAGGCGCATTGGCCACGGCCGCCAAGGTCGTCGAAGCCAGCTACGAATATCCGTTCCTGGCCCACGCGCCGATGGAACCACCCAACGCGACGGCGATCTTTGATGCGGCCAAGGGCACACTCGAAATGTGGGCCGGCACGCAGCAGCCCGGTGGCGTGGTGAACACCATGGCGACGGCGCTTGGTATCAAGCCCACGGACATCACCGTGCACCTCCCCCGCATGGGCGGCAGCTTCGGCCGCCGCCTCTACAACGACTATGTCGTCGAAGCGGCCGTCATTGCGAAGACCGTGGGAGCGCCCGTGCAACTGCGCTGGTCGCGTGAGGATGAGATGCGTCAGGAAGTGTTCCGGCCGGCCGGGTATCACTTCCTGAAGGGTGGCGTGGACGCCTCCGGCCAGCTGGTGGCGTGGCGCAATCACTTCATCACGTTCAGTGTGGCCGGCGCACCGCCCGCCACGAACGCGCAGGGACAAACCACAGGACCACGCATCGCGGCATCGGCCACGCTGGGGGCCACCGAGTTCCCGGCGCGTTTTGTGCCGAACTTTGTGACGCATCAGTCAACGATGCCGTTGGGCGTGAACACGGGGGCGCACCGCGCGCCTGGCTCATGTGCGCTGTCGTTTGTGATGCAGTCGTTCCTCGACGAACTGGCACATGCGGCCGGCAAGGATCCGGTGCAGTTCCGGCTCGACCTGATGGCCCGCACGCCCATTGCCCTGCAGGGTGGTGGCGGCGGCTTCAACGCCGAGCGCATGACCGGGGTGTTGAAGATGGTCGCGGAGAAGTCGGGCTGGGGCAAACGGACGCTGCCCGCAGGCACCGGTATGGGCGTGGCGTTCCACTTCAGCCACGGCGGCTACGTCGCCGAAGTCGCGGAAGTGAACGTCGATGCCAACAAACGCATCCGCGTGAACAAAGTGTGGGTGGCCAGCGATGTCGGCCGGCAGATCGTGAACCCGCTGAACGCCGAGAGTCAGATCCACAGCGCGGTCATCGATGGCATGAGCCAGCTGATGCTGGAACTCACCGTGGATGGCGGCAAGATCACGCAGGCGAACTTCGACTCGTATCCGATTCTCAGAATGCGTCAGGCGCCTCCGGCGATCGAAACGCACTTCCTGCTCTCGGACAACAACCCGACAGGCCTCGGCGAACCGCCGCTGCCGCCGATCCTTCCGGCGATCACCAACGCGATCTTCGCCGCCACCGGCACCCGCGTGCGGTCGCTGCCGCTGAGCAAACACGGCTTCAGCTGGAGGTAGGACGGACGATGCGTTTCCGACTCCTCGCCCTTGCGGCGAGCACACTGGTGTTGTCTTCCGTCATCGGTCTCCGAGCGGACCTGAGGACCGTCGGACCCGTGGACCATGAACCCTGGACCCTGGACCCCCGACCACAGAAGTCGGTTCTTGACGGTGTCTATTCCAAAGCCCAGGCCGACGGCGCAAAAGCCCAGTTCGACAAACTGTGCGCGGAGTGCCATGCCTTCACTGTGGCCACAAAGCGCAAGGCCGAAGATCTGCCGCTGGGGGATGAGCCCTTCTTCAAGAACTGGGCGGGCAAACCCATCGCCGAACTGGTGTCGTTGATTGTGTTCACGATGCCCAACGACGGCCGCGCGGCGGTTGACGAGGCGGAAGCCCTCAACCTCATGGCGTACATCCTGCAGCAGAACGGATTCCCGGCTGGCAGCAGTCCGTTGACAAAAGACGCGGCCGCGGCGGTTATCGCCCGACCAAAGACGTAAGCGTCGTGGCCCTGACCGCGACCGTCTTCAACTTCGACATCGACCTGACGGATACCGATCGCGGGTGTTACGAAACACTCGCCCTCCGCGTCGCCCAGCACCCTTCCGAGAGCGACGAATATCTCATCGCGCGTGTGCTCGCCTACTGCCTGGAGTACGCCGAGGGCATCACATTCTCCAGTGGCGTGTCATCACCGGATGACCCGACGCTCTCCGTGCGCGACCTGACCGGCACCATCCAGCTATGGGTCGAGATCGGGCTCCCCGATCCGGCGCGCCTGCATAAGGCCAGCAAGGCCGCACAACGGGTGGCGGTCTACACACACAAGGATCCGGGCCAGTGGCTCAGACAGATTGCCGGCGAGCGCATTCATCGCGCCGACGCGATCGATCTCTATGAATTTGATCGGACGTTCATTGCGGCACTGGTCGCCAGACTCGATCGCCGCATGGCGTTGAGTGTCTCGATCGCCGACGGACACATCCTGATCGCGATTGGCGACGATGTGCTTGAGAGCGACCTGGCCCGCAAGTCCCTCTACTGAGCCCGCTCGCTGACCACCCGCACGACCGTTCCCCACGGATCGGTCAGGAGCGCGTCGGCGCCATCCGCTGAGACTGCGTAGCCTGCGGCACCGACACGACCAGCCATCTGCTGCACGTCTTCACCCGTCGGCACCACGAGGTACCACTCGAGCAACCGCGCTTCGTCCGCGCGAGCGGACGGGCCCGGCGACCAGGTGTTGGTACCGAGGTGATGGTGGTATCCGTTGGCGGAGAGAAACAGCGCCCCGGGGTAGGACCACACCATTTTGTCGAAGCCGATCGCGGCGTGGTAAAACGCCTCGGCCTCCGCGAGGTTGCCCACGTGCAGGTGTATGTGCCCCATCGTGGTGCCCGCGGGCATGCCGTCCCACGGCACATGACCACCGGCGGCGATCACGGACGCGATGTCGAGTGGGTCGCTGGTCATGTGCAGCTCCAGTCCGCGGAATTTCCACGTGGAGCGCGGACGATCGGCATAAACCTCGATCCCCAGGCCATCGGGATCGGTGAGATACAGCGCCTCACTCACGAGGTGATCGGCCATGCCGGCGGCGACTCCCAGGCGCGAGAGATGTGCGGCAAATCGGCCGAGGGCCGCGCGATCAGGAAGCAGAATCGCAAAGTGATAGAGCCCGAACGCGCCCCGGCGTGGCGCAGGCCGCACGCTCCGGTCTTCGTGCAGCACCACCAGGTCGCGGCCGTCCGCGGCCCCGAGCGTTGCCGACCCGGCATCAGTGGACTTCAACTGCAGTCCAAGCAGGTGTTCGTAATACTCCAGCGAGCGGCTGAGGTCGGCGACCTGCAGGTGCACCGGTCCAACGTGGGCAATCACCTGACAACCCTACGCGTTTCGGTGTTTTTGACTAAAGCGTGATATAGATTTTGAGTGCTCGAAACCTTCGCCACATGGCCGGCCGTCGGTCAGGCCTTCGCCGCCACGTTATTCACCTGGGGACTCACCGCGTTGGGCGCGGCCGTGGTCTTCTTTTTCAAGGACATCAACCGCAAGGCGCTCGACACGGCGCTGGGGTTCACCGCCGGTGTCATGATCGCTGCCAGCTTCTGGTCCCTGCTCAACCCGGCCATCAACATGGCCGAGGAGATGGGCATGATCAAGTGGATCCCCGCCCTGGTGGGATTCCTGGCCGGGGCGTTCTCGATGCGACTCGTGGACTACATCCTCCCGCACGTCCATCTGTTCGGAAAAATGGAGGAAGCGGAGGGCGTCAAGACGTCGTGGCGCCGCACCACGCTCCTCGTGCTGGCGATCACGCTGCACAACATCCCGGAAGGGCTCGCGATTGGCGTGGCGTTCGGCGCTGTCGCGGCGGGATTTGATTCCGCGACACTCGGCGCCGCCATTGCGCTCGCCGTCGGCATCGGTATTCAGAACTGTCCTGAAGGCACCGCGATTGCCGTGCCGCTGCGCCGCGAAGGCCTCTCGCGGTTTAAGTCGTGGTGGTACGGACAGCTGTCTGCCGCGGTCGAACCGGTCGCCGCTGTCATCGGCGCTGCCGCCGTGTTGCTGATGCGCCCCATCCTCCCCTACGCACTCGCCTTCGCCGCGGGCGCGATGATCTTCGTCGTCGTGGAAGAAGTCATTCCCGAGTCGCACTCTGGTGGCAACGGCGACATGGCCACACTCGGCGCGATGGTCGGCTTCGCGGTGATGATGACGCTCGACGTGGCGCTGGGCTAAGTGCTGAACTGATTCCTGAACTGGCGCGGCGGCAGACCAAACCATCGCTGAAACGCCCGGGTGAACGCACTCGGCTCCGAGAAGCCGAGCAGGTACGACACCTCCGTCAGGGCCAGCGCACGATCCTTGATGTAGGCCTCGGCGACGTGCCGGCGGGTCTGGTCGAGGACCTCCGCGAACGTCGTCCCTTCAATCGCCA
>CAZLJG010000073.1:0-10791 GCA_964559545.1 uncultured Solibacteraceae bacterium
AGGGTCGCGGCGAGCACTCCCGGGTGATCGCGACTGACCTCCAAGGTGGCTTGAGTCCAGGGGCCGGTGGCCGATCGCGCGGTGAGCTTGATGAGCTTCGCCGAGATCCCCGCGACGTCCTCAGAGGACAACCTATCGTCTCTGCGGAGTGCGACGCGCGCGTCCGGGTGGACCGCGCCGAACTCAATGCGATACACCGTGCCACTGCGGGCGCGCAACGCGGCCTGCAGGTCCGGCAGCGAGTCGTATCCGGCGGCTTTCGCGTCGCGGGCCGTGATGGATTCCAGCGTGCAGACAGCCACGCGCACAATCTCGAGTTCACCGATCGCTGTCCGCAGCCGGCCACCCGTCTTCACAGTTGGGCGCGTCCAGCTACGAAACGCGAGGGTGATGAGCCCCTTCTTGATGCCGTCGAGTTCCGCGGTCGTCAGCAACATGCGGGGCCTATTCTCGCACCTGATGAGGCGGCGGGAGTCGAGCCCGCTGAGGCGAACCGCAGGTTCGCCTCGTGTGCGTAACCACGGCGCCTCCGCCAACAAAAAACCCCGAGCAATGCTCGGGGTTTTGTTGGTGGAGGCGGCGGGAGTCGAACCCGCGTCCGAAAGGCCTGTCGTCGCCGGTGTCTACATGCATAGTCGGACTTAGAAATTCGCGACCGTCATCGAAGCCCGACGAACGTGACGGCCGCTAGTCCGTGAAGTCTCGTCTCCCAATGCCGGACGCATCAGTTGACCAGCCTGCTGAATGGCGTGTTACCCCAGCCCGCAGGCTGACTGGAGAACACGTCGCGGGGGTTTAGGCCGCGAGTGCTAGCTGCGAATCCGCAGTTGCATGGTTTTTTCCGCCGGATTTACGAGTCGGATGGAAAGTGGCTCGGCATGCTACCCGCGATCCCTTGCCCCCGTCGAAGCCGTGACGCCCCCACAAGAACGATCGCTGGCTAATAGCTTAGCAGATGGGCGGGTGACGGCCGAATTCAGACGATTCGGGTCCAAACGGCCATGATGCGACGACTGTTCGGCGCGCTCGCGCTCGTCCTGGCGCTCGGCACAATCGGCTCTGAACGGGTCCAGGCCTGTTCGTGTATCGGGCCGCTCGTGTCGTGTGAGACGGTGTTCAGCGCCACAGCGGTGTTCGTCGGCAAGGTGGCCACTATCGAGGCGCCCGGCCGCCGCACGCCGGCGGAACCGTTTCCCCAACGGCGTGTCGTGCTTGAAGTGGTCGAAACTTTTAAGGGGGTCGAGCCCACGGCGCAAACGCTCGATGTCTTTACCGGCAATGGCGGCGGCGACTGTGGGTATCCCTTCATCGTCGGCTCCAGCTACCTGGTGTTTGCCGACGAGTGGAAAGGTCGGTTGACCGTCACCATCTGCTCCAACACGGCGCCTATCGAAAACGCCGCGACGGACCTCGCATATCTGCGCGGGCCATTTCGTGACTCGCCGTCGGCGGGCGTGATTCGTGGTGTGGCCACGCGGTTTGACCCATCGGTGGATGGACAGGGACGGACCAACGAACCGTTCGAAGGGGCGCGTATCCGGCTCGAAGGGTATTCGCACACCACCCAGACGACGACGGGGAAGGATGGTTCGTACGAATTCCGAGTTCCTCCGGGCGACTATCGCCTGTTTGCCGAAGCGTGGCCCGGCCTCTACACGGTGCCGGGGTGGGACGACGGCCAGGCGTTCACGCTGCGTGATGCCAGGGCCTGTGTTGTCAGAAACATCGCGGTGCGCTCGGACGGTCGGGTGACAGGACGCTTGGTTGACCGTGCCGGACGAGGCGTACCGCTGACCACAGTGGAACTGGCCCGAGGCACAGAACGCGAGAACCTGCGTCGGTCCACCTACGCCCGCGCGCGCACTGACGAGAAGGGCTACTTCGAATTTGTTCAGCTGGAACCGGGTCGCTACCTGCTCGGCTTGACGCTGGAGCGCGACCCCGGTCGCCCGGACGAGGACGATGCCATCTGGGTCAACCCGCTTCGTTCGGACGACTTGGTGAAGGTCGAGCTGGAGCCGGAGATGCGCTGGGACGTGGACAAGGTGCGGCTCCCGGAAAGCACGAGTACGGTTCCCGTCTCGGGAGTGGTTGTCGATGCGAACGGTGACGTGGTCCCTGGCGCCCAGGTGTGGGTCGCCATCGAACCCAGACTCACCTTCGGCAGCATGCCCTTCGTGACCGGCGACAGCGGCGCCTTCCGCTTCAACGTCGTCGCCGGCCGGAAGTATCGGCTTCACGCGGAGCAACAGGTCACGGTCGGCGAACGGGGCCAGTCCCGAAGCGCCCGCTCTGAGCCCTTCGAAGCGAGTGCCCAAATGAAGCCGTTCCGTCTCGTCCTCGGTTCGCAGTGACCCCTGGACCCGCGGACCCCTTGGACCCGAACCCTGGACCCCGGACCCCGGACCACTTGTACTCTCCAGTCGTTTCCTTCATAATGCCCCCGCCGTTGTATGCCGATTGAACATCGCGTGCGCGAAGCGCTCGACGCCTACATGGCTCGTGTGCGTCACGATATGGACGCACACCTGCGCGGCCTGACGTCCGATTTGCTCCGTCTGGTGACCGAACATCAGGACCAGTGGCGGACGGAATTGGAGCGCGGGGCGGCCGAAGCGCGTGCCGACGCCGAACGCACGTTCCGCAGCCGGCTTGAATCAGCACGGGACGAATTGGCCCGCGAGATGGAAGTCCGGCTCGCCCGCGAACGCGCCGACCTGCAGGTGGCGATGGCCGCGGCAAAGGGTTCCGAGCGTGATTCCCGGCTCGACACCGTGGAACGCCTCCTCGGCGCGGCCCGCAAGATTGATGAAGCCACCAGCCTGAGCGGCGTCCTCGAGGCGTTGATTCAGGGCGCGTCCGCCCAGACCTCCCGTGTGGCGATGCTGATGGTTGATGGCGATTACCTCACCGTGTGGGGACACCGCGGGTTTGCATCGGGCCTGGCGCCGACCGACATGCCGATCGGCGCATCGGGCACGCTGGCCGCCGCTGTGGCCGTCAGGCAGTCGTCATTCGTGCCGCCGTTGATCGACGGCCGCTACAACCAGACGCCCGCCTTCATGCGCGTTCCCGTTGGTTTCACCGGCGTCGTCATTCCCCTGGTCGTTGGTGGGGAAGTTGTGGCGGTGCTGTATGCCGACGATGTGGATAAGAAGCCGACGCAGGAAGATGCGCCCATCTGGACGGAAGAGGTTGAGCTGCTGGCCCGTCACGCGGCCGTGTGCCTTGAGAACATCACGTCGGTCCGGACGGTTGAAGTTCTGGCCCGACCCAACTAACAATCAGGCATGACCCAATTTGCGCGCGGACTCGCCGGCGGACTATTGCTTGTGGCGGGCCTCGTGTTTGGCTGGCCCGAGTCCTCCACGTCGGCTTCGGTGCCGTACTGGTTGGTGCCGCCAGGCATCCCGACTCAGCCAACACCCGTCGTCACCGCCCTTACGCAGCTGGCGGATGGCAAGGCGGATGCCGCGCTGCCGGCACTCAAGGCGGGCGCGTCCGATGCCACGGTTGGCGCGTATGTGCGTGTGCATCAGGGACGCGCGGAGTTGGCGGCCGGTCGCACGGCCGACGCGGCTGCCTCGGCCAAGGCCGCGCTCGCCGCAGCCTCAACGAACTACCTGAAGGAACGTGCCCTGTGGCTCGCCGCCGACGCGGCCGAAGCTTCGGCTGATTGGCCCGCGGCCGCGCAGGCCCTGTCCGCGCTCGTCGCGCTCCCGTCGTCGTTGCCGGTGCAGGCCATGTATCGATCAGCGGTGGCCGCGCAGCAGCTCGGTCATAAAGACGCCGCGGCCACGGCGTTTGCGAAGGTCTACTACGACTATCCGCTCTCTGACGAAGCGGCGCTTGCCGCCGCCGAACTCCCGAAGGCGGCGTCGCCGCGGGAACTTGCGCGCGCGCAGGCGTTGTTCCGCGCGAGTCGATGGGCTGATGCGCGCAAGGCGTTTGAGATCGCGCGGCCTGTGGTCACCGGTGATGACCGCGATGTCGTCGCGCTGCGCCTGGCGCAGTTGGACTACCACCAGAAACGGTGGCCGGCCGCTCGGGAAGCTCTGCGCGCATTTATGGAGCGCCCCGGGGCTTCGGCCGAGCGCCGCGATGAAGCGGAGTACTTCGCCATCGGGACCGCCCGCGAGCAAGGCCGAGTAGCCGAATACATTGGAGCCGTCCGCGCGTTTGTGGACCGTGAGCCCACGGCTGCGTGGGCCGAAGCCGCACTGAACGATCTCGGCACGCACTACATCCTCACGGATGCCGACGACAAGGCGGCGGTGGTGTTCACCGAGCAATACGATCGCTTTCCGACCGGGGCGTTTGCCGGCCGCGCGGCCTGGAAGGCGGGCTGGTGGGCGTTTTCGACAGGTGACTACGCACTCACGATTCGACTGTTCGAGAGTGCGGCGGCCGGACTTCGCCGCGCCGACTACCGGTCGGGGTGGGTGTATTGGGCCGCGCGCGCGCACGAGCGACTGGGCCACGTCGATCAGGCCATCGCCGGCTACGAACAGACGATCAGCGACTACGGCAATTCGTACTACGGCCGTGAGGCCGCCCGCGCGCGTGAGACCCTGCTCGCGGCCACCCGGCCTGTGGGCGCCGGGCCGATCGAGCGCGCACGCCGCGACGCGCCGCTGGTATTTGAACCCGGGACGGCACCGACGACCGCGTCGATCATCCAGTCACTCCTGTCGGCGCAGTTGTGGGACGACGCGATTGGCGAGATTCGTCGCGCACAGCGCGATGAAGGCACAACGCCGCTGCTGGACGCCACCCTCGGTTATGCGCTCAATCGCAAGGGTGAGTTCCGGCCGGCGATCAACGCGATGAAACGCGCGTATCCGCAGTATCTGGCCGATGGCAGTGAGGTGCTGCCGCGCGAGATCCTCACCGTGATTTTTCCGCTCGACTACTGGGAGCTGATTCAGACGCATGCTGACCGCCATGATCTGGATCCGTTTGTCATTGCCGCGCTGATGGCCCAGGAGTCCACCTTCGACGCGAAAGTCAGGTCGGCGGCGAACGCGTGGGGCCTGATGCAGCTGCTGCCGACCACCGGCGCTCGTGTGGCGCGGCAACTGGACATCCGGCCGTTTTCGACGGCGAGTCTCACACGTCCCGAGATCAACGTCCGGCTCGGCACGCAGTACTTTGCGGATCTCGTCCGCCGGTTCAACGGCGACGTCGCCGCCGCGCTCGCGGCCTACAACGCCGGCGAGAACCGCGTCGATCGCTGGTTGGTGGAGCGTCCCGGCCTCGATCGGGACGAGTTTGTGGACAGCATTCCGTTCCCGGAAACACAGGGTTATGTGAAGAAGATTCTTGGCACGGCTGAGGACTATCGCATGTTGTACCGCCGCACGAGTGTTCGTCGCTGATGACCGGCCGTCCCCGCACCTCACAGAAGGCGTCGCGTTTCACCGAGTCGGTCATTCGCGAAATGACGCGACTCGCGCACACCCATGGCGCGGTGAATCTCTCGCAGGGGTTTCCTGACTTTCCGGCGCCTGCGGCGGTGAAGCAGGCGGCGTGTGACGCAATCACCGACGACATCAATCAATACGCCGTTACGTGGGGCGCCAAGCCGCTTCGGCACGCCATTGCGGCGGACGCCAACACGCGGTATGGCCTCGCGGTGGATCCCGATGCACACGTCACGGTGTGCTGTGGTTCCACCGAAGCGATGATGGCGACGATGCTCGCCATTGTTGATCCCGGCGACGAGGTCATCGTTTTTGAACCGTTCTACGAAAACTACGGGCCTGACGCGATTTTGTCGGGCGCGACGCCGCGGTATGTGACGCTGCGTCCACCGGCGCCCGGCACGCGCGGGGACTGGACGTTTGACCCGGATGAACTCGCGGCGGCGTTCTCCAACAAGACGCGCGCCATCATCATCAACACGCCGAACAATCCCACCGGCAAGGTCTTCACTCGGGAGGAACTCGTGCTCATCGCTGGTTTGTGTCAGCGCTGGGGCGTGTTGGCCGTGACCGACGAGATCTACGAACACATCCTGTACGACGGCGCGGCCCATGTGCCGATGGCATCACTCGACGGGATGGCCGAACACACGGTCACGATCAACAGCGTGTCGAAGACCTACAGTGTGACTGGCTGGCGGGTGGGCTGGACCATCGCGCCCGCGGACGTCACGGGTGCGATCCGGAAGGTGCACGATTTCCTGACTGTGGGCGCCGCAGCGCCCCTGCAGGCCGCGGCCGCGGCCGCACTGTCGATGCCCGCGTCGTATTACGCCGGGCTCTCCGATACCTATCGCGTCAAACGCGAGCGGCTGATGGGCATCCTCACGGGTGCGGGTTTTCGCTGCATCGAGCCGCGTGGCGCGTACTACATCATGACGGACGTGTCGGGCTTCGGCTTTCCGGACGACGTCGCGCTGGCGAAACATCTGGTGACGACCGTCGGTGTCGCGAGTGTGCCGGGCAGCAGCTTTTATCGCGGGGACGGTGGCCGTCAGCAGTTGCGGTTCTGCTTCTGCAAAAAGGACGAGACGCTTACGGCTGCAGCGGAGCGGCTGGCTGCATGGGCCAGATGATTTCGTAGAGCGACCACGACGGGCCGTCCTCCACCAGGCGCACGCCGAGGTCGGCCGGCCGCAGCAGGATCCGAAGTTCGGCTGCGCGTGCTCGCGGGAACCGGTCGTGGTGCACGACCACCCAGCGCACGCCTTTCTCCCGCATCAAATCAATCGATGCCCTGGACGGAAACGAGTTCAGGGTCTCGCGCGAGCTGTAGTAGTCGGGTGGAAAGTGGTCGCTGTAGCCGTTGAGGATCGGCTGCCAGTGGAACGTGGACATCAACATGTAGTCGGTGTTGAGGAAGCGTTCGTGGGCGCCGCGGTAATACGGGAACTCCGCCACCCCGGCGCGCGGCATCCGGGCGAGACGCTCATACACGGCCGGCACCTCAGGCACCTTCGCCAGTTCGAGCGGACCGACCCAGGACTCGACCACCGCGATGGAGAGCAGGGCCAGTCCCACCGGCGTGAATGCGCGCACCCGCGACCCGAGCCATGTGATCGCCATCGCCGCCAGAACGCCGGTGACCAGCGTGATGAGCACGCCCATGCGGATCGGAGCGCGCAAGAAGGAGAACACTGGAAGCGTGTGATACAGCAGCGTATACAGCCCGCCGTCGGGGCCCATCGCAATCCAGTAGGACACGATGGCCACCACCAGGTAAAACCCCACCATCCGCCAGCGTTCCCGCGTGCGCTGTCTCACAGCCAGACCAACCGCAACCAGGGACAACGCGATCGACAGGAACCCTGGAAACAACACATCCCGCCACTCGGCGATATACGGCAACATCCACCGGTGCACAAGCACCGCGGAGGCGAGGAACGCGCGCCCTGTGGTGGAGAACGGACGCGCATCGTCCAGCTTCCGCACAAACCCGTCGTCTTGAATCCCGAGATAGGGGATAAAGACCGGGGCAATGCAGGCGACGGTGATCGCCGCGGCCAGTCCGGCAAACGCCCAGTATTTCCAGGAGCGCCAGCGGCCATCTACGACCGCGAACCACAGGACGCCGATCGTGACGATGAGTCCGATGAAGATGCCGTAGTACGCGCAGGAAAGGCCGGTGACGGTCAGCGAGAGGCCGAGGGCAACAGCGCGACGCGCCGTGGGCTGATCCACAAAGCGGTGGAGCATGGCCAGCGACAGCGCCGGGCCGAACGTCATGAGCAGCTGGATGTGCGGCAGGTGCGCAAACATGTACGGGGAATAGCCGTAGATGAGCGCCGCGATGGCGGCACCGAACCGGGATGAACCAACAGTACGCGCCAGGAAATAGGCCGACAGCGCAGCGAACGTGAACGCCATCAACACGACGGAGTTGTAGGCCGCGTACGGATTACCGCCGCTGATCACCCACGCGGGAATGGCCAGGACACCGGCGACCAGGTTCGCCTCGGAGAAGGCGAGCGCGTGTTTGTTCGGGAAGAAGATATTCGCGTCGAACACCGTGGTCGGCGCGGTCGTCAGTGCGTGCGCCACCCACGCGACATTCCACACGCCGTGCCGTCCGTCACCACTGTCCACGCGGCCGGTGGAGCCCAGACCTGCAGCCAGCGGCCACGTCAGTGCGACCGACAACAGAACGGCAAGAATCGTTGCGACACAGGCGTCGCGGGTGCTGGGGAGCATGGTAGACGCTGGCACGTCATCCGGACACTCCAGGAGTGACCTAGAATGCTTGCCGGATGGCGGCATCATACCTTACGGCAGTTTCGCGCGCGCTGGGGCCCGCATGTATCGGCTTTGCTGTGTGGTGTGCCGCCGGGTCTGTCACCGTGGAGTCCGCCGCAGCGGCGAGTGTGCGACTCGTGGCTCCAGCGCCGTGGTGGATCGGCGCTGCCGGATTTGTAATCGCGTGGTTGGTTCCCGGCTGGCGTCGATCGCCGCTGACGGCTCTTCCTGCGCTGGCGGCCACGTTGCCGTGGTGGCCCGTGCCGCTCCCGGCGGCCGCATTGTTGTGGACCGGGCCACTGGCGTGGCTGCCGATTCTGGCGGCACTGGCCGCGGCCGAAGGCAGCCGTGGACTTGGCGCCATCGCGCGGGTGATCGATGCCCACGAACCTAAACGCGCCACGGTCATCGCTGCGCTTCTGACTGGGGTGATCGGACTGGCCACGTTGTGGTCGATCGGCGGCCGGCTCCCGGGTGGCGATGAACCGCACTACCTGGTCATCACACAGAGCCTGCTGCGCGACGGTGACCTCCGCATCGAGAACAACCATACGCAGGGGGATTACGCCGAATATTTCGGCGGCGCGCTGCGACCGGACTACATCAACCGTGGCCAGGACGGCGAGATCTATTCGATTCATGCGCCTGGCGTGTCAGCGCTCGTGTTGCCGGCGTATGCGGCCTTTGGCCTGCATGGCGCGCAAGCGACGATCCTGATCGTGTTGATGATCACGGCGGCGCTGGTGTGGCGACTGGCGTGGCTCGCGACTGAGAACACGGGCGCGGCATGGTTTGCCTGGGCCGGCGTCATGGGGTCGGCGACGACGGTGCTGCTGGGCGTGATGGTGTTTCCCGACAGCCCTGCGGCGGTTGGGAGCGCTGCGGGTGTGTGGTTGCTGGTCGCGTTGGCGAAACACGGATCGACCGTGCCCACCCGGCATCTGGTCGCGGTCTCAGCGGTGCTGGCGGGGTTGCCCTGGCTGCACACGCGATTTGCGATCCTCGCCGCCGGGTTCGGACTTGCGATCGTGATCGCCCTGCGTGGGCGTCGTCTTGTCGCGTTCCTGACGGTGCCTCTTGTCAGCGCCGCCGCGTGGTTCCTCCAGTTCTGGCTCATCTACGGCACGGTCGATCCGCGCGCGCCCTATCGCGGAGCAGAATCGATTCGCGAGTGGATTTGGGGCGCAGTGGTCGGCCTGTTCACCGACCAGCAGTTCGGCCTGATGGTGTTTGCCCCGGTGTTGCTGGCCGGCTTCGTGGGCTTCTGCCGGGCGTCCACCCGGGCGATGCGCCTGGTGTGCCTCGCCAGTGTCCTGATTCTGGCCGCGTACACGATGGCCGCTGCGAGTTATCACATGTGGTGGGCCGGGCTCCCAGGTCTGCCCGCGCGATTCCTGACGGCCGTGGTGCCGCTGTTTGCGTTGCCGCTGGCGATCGGGTGGGCACGCGCGACATCCGCCGGGCGCGCCGTGTTGTTGGCGATGCTTGGCGTCTCGTGGCTGACGACGGCGCTGGTGGTGGGCCACGATGAAGGGGCGTTTGCCTTCAACTTCCGCGATGGACAGGCGGCGTGGCTCGAGTGGTTGAACCCCGTGGCCAATCTGCCCCGCGCATGGCCGAGCTTTTTCTGGGGATCGCAGGGGGCGTTTATCACGCATGTGGCGGTGCAACTGGCCGCGTGGGGGCTCGGCTGGCTGGTGCTCCGCACCTTCGTGCGTCGGCACATCGAGCGTGCGGACGTGGGCCGCGTTGCTGTGGCGTTGTGGGTGCTCGTGGGGCTGATGTTCGGCGCGACTGCGGGCTGGCGTCTTACCGGTGTGACCGGACTCGATCCGGCGAGATCACAGTTGGCGCTTCATGCGGAGTCGCGCGTCTGGCGAGTGGCACCATTCACGGTGCGCCGGGCGTCCACGGCGTTTGCGCTGTCCGTCCATCCGGACGAGCCGCCGCTGACAGACAATCCGACAGCGTTGCTGATGCTGGTTGGCCCCGTGCCGGCCGGCGAATATCAAGTCGGGATGTCAGGTGTCATGACGAGTGAGGGCACCGTCACCGCGACGATCGGGCGTTCGCCGTCACCGTTGAAGGTGTTTCCGTTATCGCCTGGTGCTGTGTCGAGCGGGTTCACGCCGCCGTTATCGCTGCCGGCCGGTGCGACGGCGCTGGTGCTTGAGGCCGGTTCACCCCAAACCGCCGCCGGCCTCCACGTGGTGCTCAGGCCGACCAGCCCGGCTGTGTCGACACCTGCGATGGCCCTGCGGTCCGCACCGGATGGCGATGCCACCGTGTTTTTTGTGGACGATGAGGTGTTCGTTGAACCCACCGGATTCTGGGTGCGGGGCGGGCGGGAAACGCAGGTGGTCTGGAGCTCAGGCCCCGCATTCGCCGGCCGCCCACGCACCATTCGCCTGCAGAATGGCGGCGCGGCCAACACGGTCACGGTCCGAATGGGCGGGTGGTTCGAAACGGTGACGCTCGCGCCGTGGCAGGAGCAACTGGTGACTGTGCCCGCCGCCGACGCCACGGGCGCGTGGCGGATTGGTATCGCGTCCGCCTCCGGCTTCCAGCCCTCGGA
>CAZLJG010000073.1:10891-12665 GCA_964559545.1 uncultured Solibacteraceae bacterium
GCGAACCGGATGTCACCACGGTCGGTCTCGACGCGCAGGAATGTGTGCATGCGGCGCCAGCCGGCCTGCACACCGAAGTTGTGCGTGACGTTGAACGTGCCGTAGATGTCGATGTCCGCGTAGTTGGCCTCGTATTTTTCGTCGATGTCGGGCAACTGCAGGCCGCTCACCTCGGCGGTGATCGACAGGCTGTTCAGCGGGTAGAGGCGCAGGACGGCGCCAAGCGCCGGCAGCGGCGCCCGCGCGCGCGTGAACTCGTCATTGAGCGGCGATTTCAGACTGGCGGACATTTCCGTGTATCGGCCTTCAATCAGAATGCCGAAGTACCCACGGTCGCGATAGATGATGTCGTATTCGTAGCCGAACCGGATCACCGTCCAGTCAAACGTTGAATTCACGGGCACGTTGACCGGATAGAGGATGCCGTTGAAGACGATGTTGCGCGAGAGCGTGGACTCAGCGGAATACTTGACCGGCGTGTATTGAAACCGGAACTTGTGCTTCTTGCCGGGCCGCAGCACCAACCGCACGTCCGCGAACTGTGTCTTCTTGAAGCCAAGGTCATCGACAAAGCTGATCTCGCTGCCGGCAATGCCGAACTGCTCCGACGAGATGATGCCGAAGACGGTGGGACCCCACATCCCGCCGCTCAGCTCAATCCGATACTCCTCGCCGATGGCGCGCGTGGATCGTGTGGGTTCCCCCGCCTGCGCAAAGGCGAGTGAGGGAAGGGTGGCGCTGACGAGCAGCGCGGCGAGGAATGGACGAACGCGACGAACACGCATTGTTATACTGCCTCCATGTGGCGGGCGCTCCAGCGGCTGTGGCCTTATGTGACGAGCGCCCGGCACGCGATGATCGCCGGGATCTTGTGGATTGTGCTCGCCACGGGTCTCTCGCTCTCCGCGCCCCTCATTCTCAAATACGTCATCGACGACCTGCTGGCCGGCGCCACCCGCACCACCCTCGCAGTGGCGGCCGCCGCCCTGCTGGGCCTGGCGGTCGCCGACGGCGTGTGCCGGTATTGGATGCGCCAACGACTTATCGGCGCCTCACGGGCCATCGAATATGCCCTGCGCAACGATTTCTTTGCGCATCTCCAGCGCCTGCCCCTGTCCTACTACCAGGCCAACCGGATAGGGGATCTCATGTCCCGTGCCAGTTCCGATCTGGGCGCGGTCCGCATGATGGTGGGGCCCGCGGTCATGTACTTTGGGAGCACTGCCCTCGGTTTTGTGATCGCCGTGGCACTAATGGTGTCCATCGATCCCTGGCTCACCCTGCTCGCGTTGATCCCCCTGCCCCTGGTCAGCATTGCGACCCACGTCTTCGGGAAGGCTATTCACGACAAGTTTGACCGGATTCAGGCACAACTCTCCGAGCTGAGCGCCGTCGTCCAGGAATCCCTCGCCGGAGTGCGCGTGGTCAGGGCCTATCGGCAGGAACCCTTCGAGTTGTCGCGATTTGCCGCCGCGAACGATGAATACGTGCAGCGCAACCGGAGCCTCATCCGGCTGCAGTCCGCGTTTTACCCAAGTCTCAGTTTCTTCTTCGGCCTGAGTGGCCTGGTCGTGTTGTGGTTTGGCGGCAGCGGCGTGATCAACGGGCAAATCACCCTCGGCGACTTCGCCGCCTTCAGCCGTTACCTCGTGTTACTCAGCTGGCCGCTCATCGCCTTCGGCTGGGTGATCAACATCGTCCAGCGAGGCATTGCCTCCTGGCAGCGGATGCTGGAGGTGATGGACACCGTGCCGTCGATTACCGACGCCGAGGC
>CAZLJG010000074.1:0-12621 GCA_964559545.1 uncultured Solibacteraceae bacterium
AGTTCATCAAGCCCGAGCGGATGCGCCCACGACGGTCCGTCCAGCCGCTGCGCCAGTGACTGGTACGACGGATCGTGCGGCACCAACCACGGCCCCGCCACAGCGGCGACGACCGTGAGCCCGATGATGACGAGTCCAATGCGGCGGGTCATTCGTAGCGGATCCGGGGATCGAGCCAGCCATACGCCAGGTCTACCAGCAGGTTGACCAGCACATACGTCGTGGCGATGAAGAGGATGCAGCCCTGCACCAGCGGGTAATCACGGAAGTTGATCGCCTGAATCAACAACCGGCCCACGCCGGGCCACGCGAAGATCGTTTCGGTGATGATCGTGCCGGTCAGCACGGCCCCGAACTGCAGGCCAAGAATCGTGACGACCGGGATCAGACTGTTGCGCAGCGCATGCCGCAGCACCGCGCGCGTGTACGACAGCCCGCGCGCTCGCGCAGCGAGCACATACAACTCGCGCAGTTCTTCGATCAGACTCGCCCGGGTCATACGCGCGAGGATCGCGGCCAGGGCTGCACCCAGCGTCACCGCGGGGAGCACCAGATGGCGCCAGTTCCCCGTGCCCGAGACCGGGAGCCAGCCCAACCCGACCGCAAACAGAATGGCCAGCAGCGGACCCAGCCAGAAGTTGGGCATCGAGATGCCGAGCAGCGACACGGTCATCGCCGCCTGATCGATGGCCTTGCCGCGATACAACGCGCCGAGGATGCCCAGTGGGATCGCAATCAGGATCGCCACACTCATCGCCGCCAGGGCCAGTTCGAGCGTGTTCGGCAATCGCTGGGCGATTTCGGCGAACACCGGGGTGCCATACCGGAACGACGTGCCAAAGTCGCCCTGCACCACCCCGGCGATGAACTGAAGGTACTGCGCGGCAAACGGACGGTCGAGACCAAGTTTTGTCCGCAGTTCGTCCACGTCACTTTGCGCGGCCGCCTCGCCGAGCATCACCTGTGCCGGGTCGCCGGGCACCAGATGCAGCAACGCAAAGACAAGCGTTGCCACTCCCAGCAGCACGGGGATCGTCAGGAGCAAACGGCGAAGAGTAAAACGGAGCACGCTGACGGATGATCACCGCAAGTCGTGGTCCGTGGCAACTCCGTGTGCCGGCACGTCCAGCCGCGCCATCAATTTCCCGAGCCCCTGGCGTGACACACCGAGGTCGCGTGCCGCTGCGGCCCGGCATCCGGCGTGGCGCGCGAGCGCGGTCGTCACCAGCCGCCGATCAAGGGCGCGTCGCGCCTCGTCCAATGACAACGCGTCCGGCTCCCCCGCGTCCTGCGCGGTCAACACCGCGGCCACGTGGCGCGCGGTCACCCGCCCGCGATCGGGCGCGGCAAGCACGAGGCCCGCAATCACGTTCTGCAACTCCCGGACGTTGCCCGGCCACCGATACCGGCACAACGCCGCGAGGGCATCAGGACCCAGCCAGGCCCGCGTGGGTCGATGACGCGTCGTCTTCACCCAGAACGTCTGCGCGAGCATCGGCAGGTCCTCGATGCGATCCCTGAGTGGGGGCACACACAACCGGACCACCGAGAGGCGGAACAGGAGGTCCTCGCGATATCCCCCGGCCGACACGGCGGCCGCGAGCGGCCGGTTGGTGGCAGACACCACACGGACGTCGACCGGGCGGGACTGGTTCTCGCCCACCCGACGGATCGCCCCTTCCTGCAGGACGCGCAGCAACTTCGCCTGCGCCCGCGGCGAGAGCTCCCCCACTTCGTCGAGGAAGACGGTGCCCTGGTGCGCGTCCTCAAACAATCCGGTCCGCGGTCCGACGGCTCCGGTAAATGCGCCGCGGGTGTGCCCGAATACTTCGGCCTCAAAGAGTTCGTCGGTCAACGCCGCGCAATTGATCGCGGCCAGCCGCCGATCACGCCGAGGACTCGCGCGATGCAGGGCCTGCGCGACGAGTTCCTTGCCCACACCACTCTCACCCTCGATGAGCACAGGAAAGGTGGTCGGTGCGGCGCGCGCGATCGCCGCGCGCAGTGTGACCATCGCCGGACTGCGCCCGATCAGATCGTCGGCCATGCCGTCGCCCGCGCGCGCCATCAGCGCGGCATCCAGACACGCCCGCACCGCCGGGGCCGCCGCGGCGGCGAGCGCGCGAAGGCATCCGTTCAGTTCCTCACCATCACGCGCGCGGCGCCCCGCCACCACCCAGCCGATCGTGACGCCGCCCTGCCGAATCGGCGCCCGGATGTCGTCTTCACCCGGCACCGCCCCCTCCGGCTCGGCGGAGAGTACCTGCCCCGTCTCCGCCGCCAACGTCACGACATGTGGCGTGCCCGTGTGCGTGCGTACCCATCGACTGCCGAGACGTAAAGCGGCTCGGTCGTTTTCCGCGCTGTTGACGGTGTCGAGCAGCGCTGACACTCCTCCCCACATCGACATCTCTTCCCTCCGTCGTCCCGCCAGTTGTGCTGCGAATGGAGCCTCGCGCGGCGTGAGCTCGGCCTGTTGCGCGAGAATCCACGGCGGCACGTCGAGATCGGACAAGCGACATTCCACGACCACACCGCTGAGCCACGCCGCGGCAACTTCGAGCTCGCCAAGCCGACACATGACGTGAGCCGCCAGCGCAATCACACGCGAGCGGGATTCCACCTGCGTCATTCGGGAGAGCGCCTCCCGACACCTGGTTCGCAGTCGCGCGAGTTCGCGTGCGCCCCCCCGCCGAAGGACCGTCTGGCCAAATTCGCAGAGCGCGCGGGCATGGCCCCGTTCATCGGAACGTCGCGCCGCCGCGCTGACTGCCGCGCGTAACCACGCCAGTGCCGCATCGGCCCTCCCGGCGGCACGATGAATCCGTGACCGCACCAGTCGCGGATCGACCGGCGACGCCGCTCCCTCCCACTCGGCCCACTCCCTCGCGCGTTCGCGTGAGATCACGTCGCTTCCGTGCCCCGGTCCGACGACCACCAGATGTGGGCGTGGGCTTGTGATCGACAGATCTCGCAGCCACGTGCGCCCGACGTCCGTCAGCGCGTCATCAACCACCAATGCGACGTGGCGATGCAGCCACATCCGACGCTCGTCGGCCGCACACTCGTGCGCAGCGCGCAGCACCGAATACCCGATGCGCTCCAGCGCGCCGGCCCGCTGCTGCCGGTCTGCACCACCACCGATCACGGGGCTGGTGACGATGCGCAGACCAACACCGTGCACCGGAAGCGCCTGCGCCCATGTTGTCCAATGCGACTGCATGTGTCGTGGATCTGCAAGAACGACGCCCGACGTGAGCGTGAAATCCGGGCCATTCTGCACAGGGGCATGCGGAAACTTCGATAGAATGCCTGCGCGATGCTTCGTTTTTTGACAGCGGGCGAATCACACGGTCCGGCGCTCGTCGTGATCGTGGACGGTGTACCAGCCGGTCTGCCGTTGACCGTTGATGACATCAACCCCGACCTTGCACGCCGGCAACTGGGCTACGGCCGTGGCCGGCGGATGGCCATTGAACGTGATCAGGTTGAGGTGCTGTCGGGCATTCGGCGCGGCGAAACACTCGGCAGCCCGATCTCCCTGCTCATCCGCAATCGCGACTGGGTGAACTGGCAGTACACGATGAGTGTCGAGGCGTCCCCGGACGAATCCCTGCCCGGTGCCCGCAGGGCGGCGGTCACGCGGCCCCGACCGGGCCACGCCGACTTGTCGGCGGGCCTGAAATACGAACGCCACGACCTGCGTGACATTCTGGAGCGCGCGAGCGCACGGGAAACGGCCGCCCGTGTGGCCGCGGGCGCGATCGCGCGCACCCTGCTGCGCCTGCTGGGCCTCGAAATCAGCAGCCACGTCACGGAAATTGGCGGCGCCCACATCGACGACCCCACGTCCGTCTCTTTCAGTCGCATCGCCGCACTCGCGGCCGACGATGACGTGCGGTGTGTGGATGTGACTGTGGCGCAGGCGATGCGGGCGGCCGTGGATGCCGCGCGCGAGAAGGGCGACACGGTCGGCGGTGCCTTCGAAGTGGTGGCGCATCACGTGCCCGTCGGCCTGGGCAGCCATACCCAGTGGGACCGCAAACTGGATGGCCTGCTGGCGCAGGCGTTGATGTCCATTCACGCGATCAAGGCCGTGGGCGTAGGCGCGGGTCCCGCGGTCGGCCACCTGCCGGGGTCGCTGGTGCACGATGAGATCGTGCGTGCCGCGGGCGCCGCGTCGGGCACCTTGCGGAACATCACCCGGCCGACCAATCGCGCGGGAGGCCTCGAAGGCGGCGTCACCAACGGCGAAGACCTGCGGGTGTCGGCGTGGATGAAGCCCATCTCCACGCTGATGACGCCCTTGCGATCGGTGGACCTGGTCACGATGGAGGAAGAGCCGGCCGCGATCGAACGCAGCGACGTGTGCGCCGTGCCGGCCGCTGCGGTCGTCGGCGAAGCGATGGTCGCGCTGGTGCTCGCCAACGCCGTGATCGACAAGTTTGGCGGCGACTCCTGGTCGAGCCTGTCCAACGCGGCGCGCACCTGGCAGGCCACCGTGGCTGCGCGACTCGCGGCCCCGTCACCCTCTTCATGATTCGCCCGATCGTCAAATACGGCGTCGCGGGGCTGCAGGCCCCGAGTCAACCCGTCGTGGAGTTCGATGCGGCGTTGCACACCCTCATCGACGACATGATCGAGACGATGTACGCCGCGCCCGGCATCGGGTTGGCCGCCCCGCAAATCGGGGTGCCATTGCGCGTCTGTGTGATTGACCTCTCGATCGGCAAACGCGGCGGACAGGTCATCACGCTCGTGAATCCCGAGTTTGTCGAACGTGACGGCCTCCAACTCGAAGAAGAGGGCTGTCTGAGCGTGCCGGGCTTCCAGGCCACCGTGCCTCGTCCCCAGCGGGCCGTCGTGACCGGCCGCGATCGGGATGGCCTTCCGGTCACGGTCGAAGGTGAGGGATTGCTGGCGCGTGCGCTGCAGCACGAACTCGACCATCTTGACGGGCGACTGTTCCTGGATCGCCTGCGCGGCATTCAGCGCGACGTCATCGTGCGCCGGATTCGCAAACAACAGCGACAGGGGGCCTGGTGAAGCCCCTGCGCGTGCTCTACTTCGGCACGCCGCAGTTTGCGGTGCCCACCCTGGAGCGGCTGATCGGCTCACCACACACCGTGGTAGGCGTGATTACCCAGCCGGACAGGCCGCGCGGGCGTGGCCAACACGTCACCGCGAGTCCGGTGAAAGTGGTCGCTGAGGCACACGGCATCCCGGTTCTGCAACCGACGCAGTTGCGCGATGCCGCGTTCCTGGACCAGGTGCGCTCTCTCGCTCCCGACATCGGTGTCGTCGCTGCGTACGGGCGCATCCTGCCGCAGGTCGTCCTTGACCTGCCCACGCTGGGGCTCATCAACGTGCACGCGTCGTTGCTGCCGCGGTGGCGTGGCGCGGCGCCGATTCATCGCGCGGTCATCGCCGGAGATGCCGTCACGGGCGTCACCATCATGCGGGTGGTGCTGGCGCTCGACGCGGGGCCGATGCTCGCGACCATTGAGATTCCCATCGCGCCCGATGACACCAGTGAGTCACTTGAGCCACGCCTCGCACACGCCGGTGCAGACCTGCTGCTCGCGACACTTGACCAACTGGCCGTCGGTCCCGTCACCGAGGTGCCGCAGGACGAATCGCAGGTGACGTACGCGGAACGTCTCCAACGCGCGGAGAGCGTCGTGATCTGGGATCGACCTGCAGTCACGATCGACCGGCAGATTCGCGGCCTTCAACCGTGGCCGTTGGTGGTGGCGACGATCGACGGACGCCGGGTCGCGTTGCTGCACGCCTCGGTGATCGCGTCCGATGCCGGAGCCGCGCCTGGCACCGTGATGCGCGCGACCGGCGACAACCTGCACATCGCCACCGGTGATGGAGCCCTCGCGATTTCGCGGCTCAAACCGGAGGGCCGCCGCCCCATGGCGGTGCGCGACTGGCTCAACGGTGTGGCGATCACACCCGGAACGGTGGTCACGTGACCACGGTGCGTGTCCGCGCCGCCCGGGCCCTCGTGGCGGTGGACAAACGTCGAAGGACGCTCGCCGCCGAGCTCGAACACGCGCGTCGTGAATTGGATGATGAGCGGGATCGGGGACTGCTGCTTGAGCTGACGGCCGGTGTGTGTCGATGGCGCGCGGAGCTGGACGCCGTGATCGAGCAATGCAGCAGCCGGCCGCTGGTCGCGATCGACCCGGACACGCTGGCCACGCTGCGGCTCGCGCTGTATCAACTGCGGCATCTGGATCGCATTCCCGACCACGCGGCCGTGCATGGTGCAGTGGAAGCAGCCAAGGCGCTCGCCGGTGATCGCGCCGGTGGGTTCGTCAATGGCGTGCTCCGTGGGTACCTGAGAACGCAGGCGTCCATCACGTTGCCCTCGGCACCGGGGCCCGATGCCACCCGCCGGCAACAACTCACCTACCTGAGCGTGACGTGTTCCCATCCGAAGTGGCTCGTCGCCCGGTGGCTCGATCGCTACGGGTACGAGGAGACCGCCGCGTGGTGTGCCTTCAACAATCAGCCGCCCGAGATCACGGTGCGCGTGCTCGAACCAGGTGTGGATGCGGCCACGTGGCTCGCGGCGCGTGGTATCACCGCGGTGTCGGGGACCTTCGCGCCCGACATGGCGCGGCTCGCGCCTGGCGCATGGGCGGAGATGTCCGAGGACGTGCGGGCCGGTCTGGCGATTCAGGATGAAGGCTCGGCGCTGGTGGCGCTCGCGACTGAGGCCCACCCGGAGGAAACCGTACTCGATCTATGCGCGGCGCCCGGCGGCAAGTCCGTACGCCTCTGGAACGACATGGGACAACGCGGCGTGCTCATCTCGAGCGACCTCCGTCCCGGCCGGTTGCATCTGCTGCGTCAGACGTTGCGCGCCGGCGGCGTTCCGCCACGTGTGGTCGCGCTCGATGGGCGCGAACCGCTGCCGTTTGGTCCGGTGTTTGATCGGGTGCTCGTGGATGCGCCGTGTTCAGGGCTCGGGACCTTGCGACGGGATCCCGACATCAAGTGGTCCGTGGCACTCGAAGACCTCCCCGCACTGGCCGAGACCCAGCGCCAGATGCTGCATCAGGCGGCCGCGGTCGTCCGCCCCGGAGGCACGCTCGTCTACGCGACGTGTTCCTCCGAACCCGACGAAAACGAGCAGGTGGTCGCGGAGTTCCTCGCCACACACGACGACTTCCAGCCCGCCCCATGGACCGGCGCAGGCGCGGATGACGATGGCGCGCTGCGCACACGTCCGGGCCGCCACGGGCTCGACGCGTTCTTTGCCGCGCGACTGGTTCGACGCACACCCGCGTAGTACACTTTTTTCACCGCATGCCAGCCCCCCACCCTTCCACTCTCCGCACCAAAGTCTGGACGGCCGGACGTTGGATGTTGCTCCTCGGGGGACTCGCGGCCACGTACGTGGTGTTTCTGCTCGCGTCACTCAAGGTGGCGGTCACCGCCCGTGAAGTGACGGTGCCCGATCTGCGCGGCCAGTCGCTCGCGGCCGCGACGGAAGCCGCCACCGCGGTCGGCCTGCACATGGTCATCGATCCCATCAAACGCCCGGACGGCACATTGCCACCCGACCACATCCTGTCGCAGGAGCCCGCTGCGGGCACCGTCATCCGGCGTCAGCGTCCCGTGCGCGTCCGGTTGAGTGAAGCCCTGCGCGCGGCCGTGGTGCCGTCACTCCTCGGCGAGTCCGAACGCTCGGCACAAATTCGACTGGCGCAGGAGCGCGTGAGCATCCGGCACATCGCCGAGATTTACAGCGCCGGCTACAACCCCGGGGTCATCGTGGCCCAGGATCCGCCAGCCACGAGCGAGGC
This sequence comes from uncultured Solibacteraceae bacterium, assembly GCA_964559545.1. Taxonomy (GTDB): domain Bacteria; phylum Acidobacteriota; class Vicinamibacteria; order Vicinamibacterales; family SCN-69-37; genus SYFT01. The sequence continues at coordinate 7,824 of CAZLJG010000074.1, forward strand.
CGCGGAGGTGGCGTTGCTTGTGAATCGCGGCGAAGTGGCGATCACCTATGTCATGCCCGATCTGATTGGCACGGCCGGCACGCGCGTGGCGGACCTGCTGCGGCGTCGGCTGTTCCGCGTGACGATTCTCGGCGAGGTCCCGTACCCCGGGCTGCCGCCAGGTACCGTCATCCGGCAGACGCCGCAGGCGGGGTATCAGATCGCGCCGGGCGATCCGATTACGTTGGAGGTCAGTCGATGAGTGGGCCGCTCGTGCAGATCGCTCCGTCAATTCTCGCAGCGGATTTTTCACGCCTCGGGGAACAGGTCGCCACGGTGGCGGGCGCGGGCGCCGACTTCATCCACATCGATGTGATGGACGGGCACTTCGTGCCGAACATCACCATGGGCCCCCTCGTCGTGGCTGCAGTGAAGCGGGCGACCACCGTGCCGCTGGATGTGCATCTGATGATCACGAACCCGGATGCGTATCTGGAGTCCTTTGCGCAGGCCGGTGCCGGGACGATCTCGGTGCACGTGGAAGCCACTTTGCATCTCCACCGGACGCTGAGTCGCATCCGGCAGCTTGGACTACGCGCCGGCGTGGCAATCAATCCAGCGACGCCCCTGGATGCGATCGGCGAAGTGCTCGACCTGCTGGACCAGGTCATCGTCATGTCGGTGAATCCGGGTTTTGGGGGCCAGTCGTTTATTCCGCGCAGCATCGAGCGCATCGCGGATCTGCGCGGCCGTCTGGGCAGCCGGCCCGTGGATATCGAGGTGGACGGCGGCGTGGACGAGACCAATGCGGCCACCCTGGTGCGCGCGGGCGCATCCATTCTCGTCGCCGGCAACTCGGTGTTTGGTGCGCCGGACCCTGCGGCGGCCACACGCGCGCTGCGCCGGGCCGCGACGTCGTGAGCCAGGGCACACGTTCGTCGGTGTCCACGGTGCGCGTGCGCTACGCCGAGACGGACCAGATGCGGGTGGTGTATCACGCCAACTATCTCGTGTGGTTCGAAGTCGCGCGCACGGACCTGCTCCGGTCCCTGGGCTGGACCTATCGGGAGATGGAAGCCGACGGATGCAGCCTGCCCGTCATCGAAGCGCACTGCGAGTACAAGCGCTCGGCACGTTACGATGATGAGCTGGACCTGCACGCGACGGCACGCCTGCTGTCTCCGGTGCGGATGGAGTTTGTGTACGACGTGCGGCAGAGGGGCGATCAGACGGTCGTCGCCACCGGGTACACCCGGCACGCGGCGTTGGGACCGGACGGACGGCCGATGCGGCTGCCCGCCAGAATTCGGGATGTGTTTGCATGAGTGTGCTCGTCACCGGCGCCGCCGGCTTTATCGGATCCACCCTGGCGGACGCGCTGACGCGTCGCGGCGACGAGGTGGTGGGGCTGGATTGTTTTACCGACTATTACAGCCGCGACATCAAGGAGGCCAATCTGGCCCCCCTGCGGCAGCGCCCGAACTTCCGCTTTGTGGAAGACCAGTTGCAGACCGTGTCGATGGACACGCTCCTGGACGGCGTGACGCACATCTACCACCTGGCCGCGCAGGCCGGGGTGCGGAAGAGCTGGGGGTCGGACTTCCTGACGTACACCAGCCACAACGTGGATTCGACCCAGCGGCTGCTTGAGGCCGTGAAGGGACGTCCGCTCACCCGCTTCGTGTATGCGTCGAGTTCGTCGGTGTATGGCGACGGCGTGGCGATTCCGATGCGGGAGGATGCGATGGTGCAGCCGCTGTCGCCGTATGGCGTCACCAAGCTGGCGGCCGAACACCTCTGCCTGCTCTACACGGCGAATTACGGGGTACCGACCGTCTCGCTGCGGTTTTTCACGGTGTACGGCCCGAAACAGCGGCCCGACATGGGGTTTCACCGGTTCATCCGGGCCGCCCTGACGCAGACACCGATCACCCTGTATGGGGACGGCGAGCAAACCCGGGACTTCACCTTTGTTGACGACATCGTGGCGGCCCTGATGGCGGCGGGCGACCGGGGACGACCGGGCGCCGTCTATAACATCGGCGGCGGCAGCCGGGTCTCGATCAACGAGGTGCTGGCCCAAATCGCACAGATTGCCGGCCACCCCCTCGATATCCGGCGCGAGGCGGCCCAGAAGGGCGACATGCGGGACACCTTCGCGGACACGACCCTGGCGCGCACGGAGTTGGGGTTCACCCCGAAGACCAGCCTTGCGGAGGGCCTGCGGGCCGAATACGCCTGGCTCAAGGGGCAGTGAGACTAGAATGCTGAAGATGATCTTGCGGCGAAAGTCCTACCTGATGGTGTTCGTGGCCCTCACGGCCGCGGCGGCGGCGTGTGGCGGTGGCTCCGCCGGGCGTTTGCCCCCGGCCGGCATGACGGACCCGGCCGAATGGCTCTTTGAGCGCGGCAACGAGCACATGACCGAAGAACGCTGGTTCTCGGCGCGCGAATATTTCCGCCGACTGGTGGATGGCTATCCACAGAGCCAGCGCCGGGAGGATGCCAAACTCGGCATCGGGGACAGCTTCATCGGGGAAGACTCGGTCACGTCGAACGTACTCGCGATCAACGAATTCCGCGAATTCCTGACCTTCTTCCCCGTCTCGCGCCGGGCCGACTACGCGCAGTACCGGATCGCGCTGGCGTATTCCCGTTCCATGCTGAGTCCTCAGCGGGACCAGACCGCGACCAAGGACACCATTCGCGAGGTCGAGCTGTTTCTCCAGCGCTACCCCGAGAGTGAGTTCAAGGACGAAGTGCAGCAGATCGAGCGCGAAGCCCGTGACCGGCTGTCCCAGTCTGAGTTCGAGATCGGCTATTTCTACGCGCGCTTCAACGTCTGCGTCGGCGCCGTGGATCGGTTCCGCGGCATTCTGGTCAGCGACCCGGCGTTCACCAACCGCGATGCGGTGTACTTCCACATGGCCGAGTGCCTCCTGAAGATGGGGCTGCCGGCCGAAGCGCTGCCGTGGTTTGAGCGTGTCGCGGTGGAATTCGAAAAGAGCGTGTATCTGGAGCGGGCGAAACGCCGCGTGGCCGAGATTAAGGCTGTGCCCGCGGGCCGTCAGGGCGGGCCTGGGGGAAGCGGCGGTAATAATCAACCGCCGACACCAACGCGGTAATCGTCGCGACCCATAACGCAATCTGGCCGATCACAAAAAATCCCTGCATGTGGCCCTGACCGAGAATTAGGACCAGGATGGCCACGACCTGCGCGACGAGTTTGATTTTGCCGAGCGGAGATGCCGGCAGCGCGTGACCACGCGCATGGGCCACACTACGCAACACGGTCACGGCAAACTCCCGGCCAAGAATCACCGCCACCATCCATGCCGGGGCGAGCTCCATCTGCACGAGTGAAATCAGCGCCGCGGTGACCAGCAGTTTGTCCGCGAGCGGGTCCATCCATTGGCCGAATTCCGTCACCTGACCACGACGCCTGGCCAGATACCCGTCGAGCCAGTCGGTCAACGACGCCACGCCGAAGATGGCGGCGCCGATGATTTCCTTGCTGACGCCGTACAACTGCCAGCCCTCGAACTTCGTGAGGAGCACGACGACCAGCAGGGGCACCAGGAAAATCCGTCCGACGGTCAGGGCGTTCGGAAGATTCACGATGTCCGTATTCTATCGTTCACGCGCGCCGCTGGGCGAGCATACAATCGAGGGCGGACATGAAAGCCATCCTGCTGGCCGGCGGCCAGGGGTCACGACTCCGCCCATTGACCCTGAACACTCCCAAACCGATCGTGCCGATCTTCGACCGGCCGTTCCTGCGTTATCAAATTGAGCTGCTGAAGCAGGTGCCGGAGATCGACGAGATCATCCTGAGCCTCAACTATCAGCCGCGCCGCATCGAGGAGGTCTTTGCCGACGGCGCGGACCTCGGCGTCACCATCCGGTATGTGGTCGAGCCCCAGCCGCTGGGCACGGGCGGCGCCATCAAGTTTGCGGCTGGTCCCCGTCCGACCGGCCCCGTGGTCGTGTTCAACGGTGACGTGTTGACCTCGGTCGACCTGCCGGCCGTCATCGCCCTCCATCAAGCGCGACAGGCGCGGGCCACCATCGTGTTGACGCCGGTGGAGAATCCATCGGCCTACGGCCTCGTCGAGACCGACGGGCAGCAGAACATCAAGGCGTTCCTTGAGAAGCCGTCGGCCGACGAGATCACCTGCGACACCATCAACGCCGGCATCTACGTGATCGAGGGCGAGACCCTCGACCGGATTCCCGCCGACACGAACTACTCCATCGAGCGCGGGTACTTCCCGTCGCTCATCGAGCAGAAGGAAACGTTCGTCGCGTACACCTACCGCGGCTACTGGATCGACATCGGCACTCGCGAAAAATACCAGCAGGTCCATCACGACATCATGAGCGGCCGGTTCCCGGCGCCGCCGTTTGAAGGGCTGGCGGGCCAGGCCGTGGTCTCCCCTGATGCGCGCATCGACGAAGACGTCACGATCGAAGGCCCCTGTTTTATTGATGCCGGCGCGGTGATCAAGACCGGCGCGCGCATCGGAGCCAACAGCGTCATCGGCGCCCACTGCCACATCGGCGAGGGTGCCGTGGTGAATGGCGCCATCCTGTGGCCCCACACGTGGGTGGACAAACACGCCACCCTGGGTCCGCTGGTCGCCGGACGTCACTGCCAGTTCGGTCGCAACGTAGAGGTGGGCGGCGCCGCCCTCCTCGGCGATAAATCCATCATCACGGACTACTCACGCTTATGAGCATCTCTCCCGACATCTTCAAGGCCTACGACGTTCGCGCGCTGTATCCGTCCGAGCTCAACGAGACGGCCGCACGCCTCATC
>CAZLJG010000075.1:0-12381 GCA_964559545.1 uncultured Solibacteraceae bacterium
GATGTTTGCGCCGCCGTTCCGTGATCCGTTCAACTACAACTTTCACCCGCTGATTCCCGCCGGCATCGATCTGGTCGGCTCGGCAATGGCGACGCGGTTCCTTGCAGAGAACAAGCCCGGCGTGACGTCACGGCAGGGGGCGAATTACTCCACGTGGTGGAACGGCGGCCTGCGCACCACGGCTTACTTCCACAACATCATCGGCATCCTGACCGAGACGATCGGCGGACCGAATCCGACGAGCATTCCGTTCGTCATCGGTCGTCAGTTGCCGAGTTCGAGCCTGTGGTCGCCGATCGCACCGCAGCGCTGGCACTTCCGCCAGTCGGTGGACTACTCGGTGACGGCCAACTACGCGATTCTCGACCTCGCGTCGCGGTATCGCGAGACGTTCCTCTACAACATCTACCAGATGGGTCGCGATCAGATTCGCAACGGCAATACCGACACGTGGACGCCGAGTCCGCGTCGTGTGGGTGCCGTGCAGGCCAAGATGGCCGCGGCCGGCGGCGCAGGCCGCGGCGGTGCCGGCGGTGGACGCGGTGGCGGTGGTGGTGCGGCCGCTGGCGGCCCCGACGTCGCGAGCCCCTATTGGAACGAACTGCGGGACCCGTCCTTCCGCGATCCGAAGGCGTTCATTCTCACCGCAGATCAGCCCGACTTCGGCACGGCCACGAAGTTCATGAATGCGCTCATCAAGACGGGCGTGACCGTGGATCGCGCCACGGCACCGTTCTCGGCGAACGGCAAGCAGTACCCTGCGAACTCCTACGTGGTGAAGGCGTCACAGGCATTCCGCGCGCACGTGCTCGACATGTTTGAGCCGCAGGATCACCCGGATGACTTCCCGTACCCGGGTGGACCACCCAACCGGCCGTACGACAGCGCCGGCTACACGCTCGCGATGCAGATGGGCGTGCAGTTCGACCGATCGCTCGAGCCGGTGAATGGTCCGCTCGAAAAGGTGACCGGCATGGCCACCAACCCCGCGGGCCGCATTATCGGAGGCCAGCAGGCGACCGGCTACTACTTCAATCACGGTGCGAATGATTCGTACGTGGCGGTCAATCGACTGCTGAAAAACGGCGACACCGTGTCGTGGCTGGCCGAAGGCCCCCTCGGCCACGGCACGTTCTACGTGCAGGCCAAGCCGACCACTCGCGCGGCGATCGAAAAGATGGCGGCGGAGCTGGGCGTATCGTTCACTGTCGCGACGTCGGCGCCGACCGGCCGCATGACGGTGCTGCGGGCACCACGCATCGGCCTGTTCGACCAGTACGGCGGCATGATGCCGTCCGGCTGGACGCGACTGGTGTTTGAAAACTTCGAGTTCCCCTACACGGTGGTGTACCCGCCGATGCTCGACGCAGGCAACCTGCGTGAGAAGTTCGACATCCTGATCTTCAACGATGGCGGCATTCCGCAGATGGCCTCGGGCGCTGGGGGCGGTGCGGGCCGCGGCGGTGGTGGCGGAGGTGGCGGCGGTCGTGGTGGGGCAGCCGGCGCGGGCGCTGGGCCGGAGATTCCGGCGGAACTTCGCGCACGTCAGGGCTCGGTTACCGCAGCGACCATGGCGAAGATCAAGGAGTTCGTCGAGGGTGGCGGCACCGTCATGACGATCGGCAGCGCGTCCACGAACATCGCGGCGCACTTCGATCTGCCCGTGCAGAATCATCTGGTCGAGCGAGGCGAAGACGGCGCCGATGCGCCCCTGCCGGGGACGAAGTTCTATGTGCCTGGCTCGGTCCTGCGTGCGGCGGTTGATCCGACCGCGGCGATCGCGCACGGTCTGCCGGCTGAGATCAACGTGTTCTTCGACAACAGCCCGACGTTCAAGTTCGGGCCGACGGCCGCCTCACGCGGCGTGAAGACGATCGCCTACTTCAACACGGCGACGCCGCTGCGCAGCGGCTGGGCATGGGGACAGGGATATCTGAAGGATGGGATCGCGGCGTTCGAAGCCGAAGTCGGGAAGGGCCGCCTCTACGTGTTCGGTCCGGAGATCGCGTTCCGTTCCCAGCCACACGGCACGTTCAAGTTCCTGTTTAACGGCATCCTGCTCTCAGCGACAGAAGGCCTTCGCTGAGCAGGCCCTGAGATTGCACAGCGAGACGTGGAGGACTGGGAGTTCTTGATCTTGAAAGACCAAAACCTCCCAGCTCTCCATGCCTCGTTGTGAACTACTGAATCGGCTGACCACCGCCTCTGCCCCCGGGCGGCGCGGGCATCGAGGCCTTGTCGAGGCGCGGCAGCATCTGGTCGCGCATCGCGAGGTGGTAAATCGCTGAGGCGACAATCACCGCCGACTTCTTCACATCCTCCTCAACAATCCGTTCGTAGGTGTCGAGGTTGGTGTGCCACGTGTGGCTGTTGTATTCGATTGGGTCCTGACTGGCGCCGATGCCGGGCAGGCCGGCCGCGTTGAATGAGGTGCTGTCTGTGCCACCGGTGGCTCGGCTGGTCGTCGCCGTCGCACCGTAGATGCCGAGGTCCTCGAACTCCTTCACGTACTGCGCAAGGATGCGCGCCGTCTCGGGCGACCCAAAGACCGACATGCCGCGCACGCGGCCAGTGCCTGAGTCGATGTTGAAGTAGCCGTTGAACTTCGCATACTCGGGCAGCGGATCTTCGAAGCTGCCGAAGTGCTGCGCCACATACGCGCGCGATCCGATCAGGCCCTGCTCTTCACCACCCCACAGCGCCACGCGAATGGTGCGACGCGGCTTGAGGCCCAGCGCCTGCAGGATGCGCGCGGCTTCCATCATGATGGCGCCGCCAATGGCGTTGTCCGTCGCGCCGGTCGCCGAGTGCCACGAGTCGAGGTGGCCGCCCAGCATGATCACTTCGTCGGCCTTGTCGGTGCCGCGGATCTCCGCGACCGCGTTGTAGGACGTCTTGCCGGCAGGGTAGTGGTTGTTGACGATGTTGAATTCGAGGCGCACGGGCGTGCCGTCGGCCATGATGCGCGTGATGCGACCGTAGTCTTCATTCCGAAGGACCACGGTCGGCACCGTCTTCGTGTGGTCGTAGCCGTTGAAGGCAAACGTCGAAATGATGCCGTGCATGCGGCCTGCATCGTTGATGCGGAGACCGGCCCCGGCCGCCACCAGGAAGTCGTTCACGCGCGAGGTCACTTCACCGGCCGTCAGACGCGCCGGGCCTGCGGGCGCCGTCGGCGCGCCACCGCGCCCCGCAGCGCCGCGCCCCGCTGCCGCTCCACCACGCGCACCACGCCCACCCGTACCCGGCGCCGCATTCGGATCCGGATTGAACTGGGCTTTCATCTGTTCGTCGTCACGGCGCTTGTCCGGCGGATTCTCCTGGAACGGGACCTGCGTGTGGTTGCCGACGAGCACGATGCCGCCGCGCACTTTGGCTTCAATGGACTTGAAGTAGGCGTTCAGTTCGTCTTCCGTCGGTCCGAGTCGCTGCACGGCCGTACCGCGGCCAGGACCTCCGCCGCCCTGCACGTTGGCCGACACTGGAGCTTCGACGGACGGACCCAGCGGGGTGACGAGGTGCACGGCTTCGGCTGTGACCGTGCCCTTGGTGGAAGGCGTCCACGCCATCACTTCAAACACCAGATTGTCTTTGACCGGCGACAGGATGTGGCCCGATGCCTTTTCATTCAGCCAACCGCCATTGGGGACGATTCCGGCCGTGGTGCGGAACTCAAACGGCTCGAGCTTGCCGTTGGTCATGCCCCACTTTTCCATCTGAGCCACGGCCCACTTTGCCGCGTTTTCATGGTTGGGGGACCCGGTCAGGCGCGGCCCGTACACGTCCGTCAGGAAGTGCATCGTCTTCATGATCTGGGAGTTGTTCATCCCCTCAGTCCGAATACGCGCGTTGACGGCTTTGTCGATGGTTTCCGGCTGGCCCTGGGCCGTCGGGGCGGCCACGACGAGGCCAAGAATCAGAAGGGGAAGAAGCGTTCTGCGGAACATGGCAAACTCCTTGAAGGTAGCGGGATTGTACATGACCGACCGAACGTGGACCTATCCACCTGAACTCATCGCCGCGTTGCCCGCGTTTGGCCTGGCGCCAACGCCGCACACACCTCCACTGTTGGTGCGCGACGCGCTCAATGACTTGTATCGCTACGAGATTCGTCGATTGCGCCAACGTCTGCTCGACGGGCACGTGGTCAAGGTGAACTACATCGGGGAAGTGATTGTCCTGCGGAAGAAATACTGGCCGCTCGCGCTCCAACCGGCCCATTGGGAGGAGATCATCCGCTGCGTTCCGGTTCCCACCGGAGCCCCGCCGTCAGAATCCGCTGAATGAGCTGCGGGTAACTGATGTCGGCCATGTCGGCCGCACGCGCGAAGTCTTCACCGTTGGCGATCTGGGGATTGGGATTGGCTTCGATCACCCAGACACGGCCTGTGGTGTCCAGGCGCATGTCGATGCGGGCGTAGCCGCTCAACATCAGTGACCGGTACACGCGTTTGCACATCGCCGGCAGCCGTTCCATGACACCGTCAGGGAGTGGTTCTGCCGCGCCGGTCATGATGCCGGCCTTGTCCTGATATTTGCTGCTCCACTTGACGCGCGAGGTGGCGATCCGGTGCTGCCGGTCCGTCATCTTCTCGAAGAACATCTCCCAGATCGGATACACCTGCAGGCGTTCGTTGCCGACGATGCAGCAGTAGAGCTCGCGGCCTTCGATGTATTGCTCGATGATGGCGTCGGTGGCGATGGAGTCGTGGATGAACTGGATGCGCTCCATCAGTCGACGCTCATCCTCAACCACAGACGCCTGCGAGATGCCGATCGAGGCCTCCTCGGTCAGCGACTTGACGATCAGCGGGAACGCCATGCGCTTGGGGAGCTTGAACTTGCGTCCGCGGCGGGCCACGGCAAACTCCGGCACCGAGATGCGGTGGTACTGCATCAACTTCTTGGAGAGTGCCTTGTCGCGCGCGAGGATCATCCCGCGGGGGTTGCAGCCGGTGTAGGGCAGCCGCAGCAACTCAAGGTAGGACACGACGTTCTGGTCGTAGGTGCCGACCTCATGGAACGCTTCCAGCAGATTAAAGACGATGTGCGGTTTGAAGTCTTCGGCGGCCTGTTTGATCGGCGTGAGTTCGTCGGCGACGCCAAGCACGCGCACGTCGTGCTTCAGGTCGTCACGCAACGTTTTTAGGACGTCGTACTCCGTGCGCCACGTTTGTGTGGAGGTATCAATCCCCGACACATCGTCGGGTGGCACCAGGTAATGATGAATGAGGAGTAGGACGCGCAGCCGCCTCATGAATACGGAATCATAAACGGATCTCGCGCAGGAACAAAACGTGAGTCCGTGTTCGGCAGAATCTCGCGCACATAAAAATCGATGCCGCGATCGTGCGTCCAGTCGCGCGGATACCCCAACGACACCTCAAGATGGGCCACGTTGTCGCGCATCAATGACGTGCGCATATGCAAATGACCGCTGACAACCGCGCGTGCACGAAACTTTGTGGGCCAGTGTTCCGTGCGTGTGGTGCCACACCACACGGAGAACCTCGGCACACGAGGTGGACGCGCCAAATCGTAACGAAGCGGCCAGTGACTGATCAGAATGGTTGACGCGTCAGCCGGAAGTGCGCGAAGGCGCGCCTCGGTCGCGTCCACGCGCGCATGACACCACGCGGTGCGTGAGGGCCACGGTTCCGGCGACAACATCCACTCGTCTCCGCACACCACGCCGGTTTCTTTCGCCCATGCGACCGGGTCAGCAATGCCTCGCGGATGGAAGGTGTAGTCGTAGAGGCAGAACAAAGGGCACACGTAGACCAGTGGTGCTGGGTGCTGGGTGCTCGGTGCTGGGGGTGCTGTGCGGGGTGCTGCGTGCTCGGTGCTTTGTGCGAAAGGCACGTACGGGTCCTCCGGCGTCAGCACGCCGAAGGTGCGGCAAATGGCGACGAGCTCGTCGTACCGGGCCTGGCCGCGGGTGCGGTCGGTCGCGTCGGGTGGGCACCATAAGTCGTGGTTGCCGGGGACCCAGAAGACCTTGGCGAATCGAGGGGTCAGTTGCTCGAGCGCAAACACGAGGTGGGCGGCCTTTTCGCCGATGTCGCCAGCCAGAATGAGCCAGTCGTCTGGATGCGCCTTCATCTCGGTCAGCGCTTCGCGGTTGCGCGCGTGACCGAGGTGGAGGTCGCTGATCGCAAGGAGGCGCATCAGAACGCCGGATCCAGTGTGTCCACCCCGACGTGGTGCACGGCGACCGAAGGGCGTGGGGAGCCCGGTGTCTGCGGCGTCGCCCACGAGATCAGGTGGTGCGGACCGGCTTCAAACATGCCGAAGGCCCAGTCGGCCGGAGTGCCAACAAGCGATTCCCGAAAACCGACCGTCGGATGAGGACCGGTCAATGAAAACGCCACGTCGGCGAGCTGGACCGCAATCCCCAGGCCGCGCGCCTTCAGATAGGCCTCTTTGAGTGTCCAGTACGTCAGGAACCTGTGCTGCCGCGCATCGATCGGCTGCGCCTCGATGTCGGCGATCTCGGAAGGCGCACAGAACCGGTGCCAGAGGTCGGACGGCACCGGGCGTCGATCGAGGTGCTCGACATCCACGCCGGCCTCCCGTCCCTCGGAGAGGATGCAGGCCACTACGCTGCCCGAATGCGCGAGGTTGAACTCGAACGTCGTGGGCGGCGACGCGATGGTCGGTCGTCCCCGAGGTCCCTCGACCAGCCCAATTTCAGCGGCCGGCGTCCCTGTCAGGGCGGCAATCCATCGCCGGGCCAACAGCCGGCCAACAAGAAACTCGTGTGCACTCGGCGCATGCCGGTACTTCGCGAACCGCGCCTGTTCGGCGTCCGGCAGTGATCGCACCCACGCAGCAGCCGTCTCCACCGCCAACACACGGACGTCCGTCCACGCGATGACGAGGTGATCCGATGAAGGAGTGGGCAACACGCGAGAGCATGGTATCCGTATAATTTGTCCATGACGAAGATCTGTTTGTTCCCCGGCCAGGGGTCACAGTCAAAGGGGATGGGCGCCGAGTTGTTCGATCGGTATCCCGATTGGACCAGCCAGGCCGACGCGGTGCTGGGGTATTCGATTCGTGAATTGTGCGTGGACGACCCGCGCGGAGAACTCGGGCTGACGCAGTTCACACAGCCGGCGCTGTATACGGTGAACGCGCTGACGTATCGCGCGCGGCAGGACGGGGGCGCAGCGGCGCCGGATTTTGTTGCCGGGCACAGCCTCGGGGAATACAACGCGCTTCAGGCCGCGGGTGTTTTCGACTTTGCGACCGGCCTGCGGATGGTGCAGCGCCGCGGCGACATGATGGGGAAGGTGAGCGGCGGCGGCATGGCGGCCGTCATCGGTCTGGAACCCATCAGGATTCAGGAAGTGCTCGACAGCACGGAAGCCGGTCGCCGTATCGACGTCGCCAACTTCAATTCCTACGACCAGACGGTCATCGCCGGCCCCAAGGACGACCTCGCCATCGTCAAGGAACAGTTCGAGGCCGCCGGCGTGCGCGCCTACATCCCGCTGAACGTCAGCGCCCCGTTCCACTCACGCTACATGCGGGAAGCGCAGTCGACCTTTGCGACGTTCCTGCAGGACATCGACTTCAGCACGCCACAGATTCCGGTCATCTCGAACGTGAGCGGCAAACCGTACGAGGCGGATCTCGTGCGGCAGACGTTGTCAGAACAGATCGGCAACTCCGTCCGCTGGCTCGAATCGATGGTGTTTCTGCTGGATCAGCCCGAGCCCGAGTTCGAAGAAGTCGGCCCAGGATCAGTGCTGACGAAACTGCTCGCGCAGATCAAGAAGAGACGACGCTAGCGTCCGACGAGCCGCACTTCGCCGTTGGTGGTTTCGACGCGGACGGTGGGGCCGCCGGTGCCGAGGCGGCCGTCGAAGCGGCGGCGTGATTGTTCGACCACCTGCACATCCAGATTCTCGTGCGAGATAGCGCCGTTGGTGACGCGGGCCGTGAGGTTTGCGTTCGCCGAGCGCGGCAGCGTCACGATCACCTGTCCGTTGGTGGTTTCTGCGGACACGCCGCCCTCGCCGATTGCGGCCATCGTGAGATGGATGACGCCGTTGGACGTGGATGCCTGCGCGCTGCCGTGGAGTTCGTTGCCGACGATGCGGCCGTTGGATGCGGAGGCGCTGAACGCGCCGGTGAGGCCGGTGACTGTGACGTCGCCGTTTGACGACTTCAGCGTCACGGCCAGGCCGCGCGGCACACGCACAGTGTAGTGGGCATTACGAGAGACCCTCACGGTCAGACCGCGTGTGGAGCTGTCGAGCGAGACGCTGTCGGCGCTGACCTGCTCCTGAATTTCCCACAGCTTCAGCTGCTCGTTGGCCACTTCCTCGGTGCCGGCTCTGACGATCCGTTCCGCGGTTACTTCGATGGTCTGGATGTCGGCGGCATCGATGGTGATCTTGCCGTTGCCGTTGGTGATCGACAAGGACCCGTTCGCCGTGATCGGGTAACTGCGTGTCCAGGTGTCTTTCGCCTCAACGTCCGTCGAAATATTGAGGTTGCAGGCGGTGGAGACGGCAGCGGCCAGGAGCAGGAGGGCGGCGGAGGCTGTGCGGAATCGGGGCATGGGCGATTGGACGGCGTGCAGCCTCAGGGGTTCCGTGGGCTCGTGCCGGCCTCTCCGGTTAGCCCGTTCCGGACGTCCCACAGGCTCTGGAAATACCGGACGTCCAGCCGCCGGCCGAGCACCTCAACCGGCGTGCCCTGGGTGCCGATGACCCCGCCGCCAATCACGCGCTCCACCAGTTTGAGGTGCAGGGTTCGCCACATCACCAGGCGCTGATCCCAGTCAATGAGGCGTTCCGCCAATTCGAAGAGGTCGGGGTGGGCGTCCTGGTGGCGATAGAGGTCGTGCAGCGTGACACTGCGGCGGCTCAGCGCCGCCTCAAAAGCCCGCCCCAGCGTTGGGGACAGGTCGTGAATGCGACGGAATCCAGGAGAGTCGAAGCCGCTGCCGTGCCCAAGCTGTGATCGCACGCCGTGGTAATCCCACGGAGTCAGGTGCTCGAGCATCATCGTGGACTCGCTGACCCGGTCGAGGGCCGCGACCGCGCGTCGCATCAACCGCACGGCAGGCCAGATCTGGTTGTCGGCCAACTGCGCGACGACCGTCTCAAGTTCAAAACAGGCGAGTTTCATCCACAGCTCGGAGGCCTGGTGGATCGTCTGGAACAGCAGCTCGTCGCGATGCGCCATGTCTTCGGGGCGCTTCTGGAGGCTGAGGAGTTCGTCAGTCCGTAGATACCGCTCGTAGTCGGTGGCCCCGGGTCCTGGAAGGATGGGGTCGTTCAGTCCGGTCATCCATCAATAGTAGTGCCGGGTGCTCAGTGCTGGGTGCGCTCCGCCAGGTGGCGGAGCATGCGTTCACGGTGCGCCGCTTCTGCCGGCGTCAGCGTCTCCGCGGGTGGCCGGGAGGGGACGAAGCTGGCCTCTTTGGCCTGGCCGAGGCGCAAATCCCTGGCAAATCGGTAAGTGGCGAAGTCCACGATATTGGTCCGAGTCTCCATGACGCCAGTGTTATCGGCATGTGTGTCAGGAAAGGTCAGAGGGTGGGTGGATGGGCGGATGGATGGGCGTAGACTCTAGGCGCTCATGGACTGGATCTGGGTCCTCGGTGGTGGGCTCGTGGGTGCAGGCGCCACGTGGGTGGTGTTGTCCCGCCGGCAGCAGACGACCGCCAGAGCCCTTCGCGAGAGCCAGCGCGATCTCGTGCTTCAGGAAACAGCTGAGCGCGCCTTGGCCGTCTCGGAATCCCGGCTCCGTCAGTTGATTGATGCCGTTCCCGCCGCGTTTTTCCTGACCAATCTCGAGGGCGAGTGTGTGCTCGTGAATCGCCACTGGCGGCAACTCACAGGGCGCGCCGATGACGAGATGTTGGGGCATGGCTGGATCACCGCGATCCACCCCGACGACGTCCAGCGCGTGACGAGTGGGTTGGCGGATCCCGGCCGCGCCGGGAAGACATTTGATGACACCTATCGCCTCCAACGGCCCGATGGCAGTGTGTCCTGGGTGCACACGACGGCGGCACCGCTGACGGATCCGGACGGAACGCTGACCGGGTACGTCGGGTTTTCGTCCGACATCACGGCGCTCGTGGACGCGCGCGACGCGGTGAAGACGTTGCGCGGGCTGATTCCCATCTGCGCGACGTGTAAGCGCATCCGGGACGACGGCGGGTACTGGAATCAGCTGGAGGCCTATATCTCCAGTCACACGGACGCGGCGTTCAGTCACGGGATTTGTCCCACATGCCTGGAACGTACGCTCTCCGAGGATCAGTCGTAGCGACCAATTCGGCTGCAGTTCCGGGATTAAAATGAGCGCGCATGCACGAAGGTCCCAGCGTTCGCCAGCCGTTTGAACAGTCCGCCGCGCTTGTCGGGCGCCTGGAACAGGAAGTTTCGCGCGTCATCATCGGCCAACGGCAGGTGCTGCGCGAAGTGCTCATCTGCCTGCTCGCGGGTGGCCACGTGCTGCTGCGCGGTGTGCCGGGTCTCGCCAAGACGCTGCTCATCAAGACGCTGGCGCAAGCCGTGGACCTCAAGTTCAGCCGCATCCAGTTCACACCGGACCTGATGCCATCGGACATTCTCGGCACCGACGTCATCGAAGAAGACGTCAGCACCGGCAAGCGCGAGATTCGGTTTATCCCCGGCCCGATCTTCGCGAACATCATCCTCGCCGACGAAATTAATCGCACCCCTCCCAAAACCCAGGCCGCGTTGCTTGAGGCGATGCAGGAGTTCCAGGTGACGGTCGGCGGCACACGATATCCACTCGCGCGGCCGTTGTTTGTGCTCGCGACGCAGAACCCCATTGAGCAGGAAGGCACACATCCGCTGCCCGAAGCGCAGCTCGATCGCTTCATGTTCAACGTGGTGATCGACTACCCGGGGCTGGACGAAGAACGCCGGATTCTGTCGGAGACAACGAGCGGGGCAGCGGCCATCATCTCGCCCGTCGCCACCGGGGCCGAACTTGAAGCGACGCGCGCGCTTGTGCGCGACCTGCCGGCGGCGGAGAACGTGGTGTCGTACGCGTTGCGGCTTGTTCGCGCGACCCGGCCCGCCGATGAGACCGCGCCCCAGGTGATTCGTGAGTGGGTGAAGTGGGGCGCCGGGCCACGCGCTGGACAGTCGCTGTTGCTTGGCGCCAAAGCGCTGGCCTTGATGGACGGCCGCAGTGTGCCGGCGCTCGATGACATTCGCGCGGTGGCGGCGCCGGTGTTGCGCCATCGACTGCTCTTGAACTTCCAGGCTGAGGCCGACGGGATCGATCCGGATCAGGTCATCAGCCGCCTGCTGGAATCTGTCAGGCCGTGACCGCGCTGCTCGATCCTGCCGTCGTTGCAGCGATCGACGATCTCGAACTCGCCGCGCGCCTCATCGTGGAGGGCGCTCGCAGCGGGCAACACCGCAGCCCGTTCCACGGCTTCAGCAACGAGTTCAGCCAATACCGCGCGTATCGACCAGGCGATGACCTCAAGTATCTCGACTGGAAGGTGCTCGCACGCACCGACCGTCTCTACACACGCCAGTTCCGCGAAACCACCAACATGTCCGTCGTGCTCGTGGTGGATACGAGCGCGTCGATGGCGTATCCCCCATCCGCGGTCTCGAAATTTCGCTATTCCATTCTTATGGCGGCGGCGCTCGCGCATCTGATCATCAACTCCGGCGACGCGGTCGGGTTGATGACGATGCAGGGGGAGAAGCTGGTGTGGGTACCTGCGCGAGGCGGGCGAGGACATCTGCGATTGCTCCTGGCGCAACTCGAGCGGCTGACGCCGACAGCCACGTGGGATCCCGCGAAGGTACTGACGCGCGCGGCGGATCTGTTGCGCCGGCGCGGTGTGATTCTGGCCATCTCTGATTTTTATGACGATGAGGACGCGACTCGAGTGGAACTGCGTCGCGTGGCTCGACGTGGACATGACGTCGCCGTGTTGCAGGTCGTGTCGCGCGATGAAGTGGACCTGCCGTTCACGTCGGATGTGGAGTTCGAAGATCTGGAGTCTGGCGCGCGCGTGGTGGTGGATGCACGGGCGGCACGTGGCGACTATCGCGATCAGATGGCCGCGTTTCTGGAGCGCTGGCGGACGGGGGCCCGCCGTGATGGTCTCGACTACGCGTTGGTGACCACCGACGACAAGCCCTCGGACGCGTTGCGCGCGTATCTGCTGAAGCGAGGGCAGCCGGCATGACGTGGCTTGCGCCTCTGGCGCTTATCGGTGTCGTGTCCGTGGCGCTGCCGGTGCTGGTGCACTGGCTCGCGCGGCACGAAGCGGACCCGCGGGGGTTAACCCCGGGCCGCGTCCTGCCCCCCCCCCCCCCCCCAACCCGGCCCCCCCCCCCCCCCCCCCCACTCGCCCCC